>JAQGHS010000353.1 GCA_028291605.1 Planctomycetaceae bacterium
CGAGAAGCTGACCTATCGCTTCCAGGGCCGTGACTTCCGACTGACGGACATCAGCGGGAATGTCGTGCAGAAGTTGCTGGCGTGATGAGCGACTCTTTGTAGCGCTGCAACGTGATTAAGACGCAGACCGAAATCAGGCAAAACAAACCAAACAGAAGTTCGCGATCGCGCCAGCGAAACTTGTTCCAGCCCAGCCATGTGTAGCGAGCCGCCAGGATACTGCAGCCACACGCGATCTTGAATCCCCAGAGCCAGAGTGGGATGAAGCCCTCTTTTCCAATCTCCAGGATGTCGGTGATGCCGAACGCGACAAACGCGCAGCTTCCCAGTAGTGCCCCGCACCGTTCCTGCCAGGTCACGCAGGTCACTCGCAAGGGAATGACGATGGCCACTACGCCCCATAGGCCGGCCTCGATGGCGTTGAAGGTGTTGTACCAGTTCATGGTGATCTGGACCGCAGTAACGAATCTGTTGGTCGTAAATGAGTGTGCACAATAACACAAGTAGGCGAGCCGGGTGGCGTAAGCCCCCGGATTCTTCGTCGTGGGATAGGCATCCTGCCTGTCAATCGCGCACCGAGAATACGCAGATCAAGAGCATGCAGCACTCAAAGTGGTGATGGTAGGGTGAATGGCCTTAGGGTTTGTCGCTTGAGGCGACAATTGACAGGCTGGAAGCCTATCCTACCGTACGAATCCAATTTTAAGTCAGACCGGCGATCGGCTCACCATAATAAACATGGTGTGGCCGATCGAGGGAGTCTTTCCAGTAGATCGTCTGGGGCAGTCCGAGTGCTTGATAGATGGTCGCCGCCATGTTCTCGGGTTGCTGTGGCGCTGAGTTGGGATAGGCTCCCAGGCGGTCGGATGAACCGATGACGGTGCCGCCTTTGACTCCGCCGCCGGCGAAGAAGACGGTCTGGACAGCTCCCCAATGGTCGCGTCCAGGCAGCTTCGACTTGGCACCGTCGAACGTGAAGATTTTTGGGGTGCGGCCAAATTCTCCGGCCATCACGATCAGCACATCCTCGAGCATACCGCGTTCTTCGAGATCCTGGATCAGCGCCGCTACGGCCCGGTCGGTTGGCGGCAGGAGGTAGTTCTTCAGATTCGGGAAAATCTTCTCGTGAGTGTCCCAGGACTCGTCATTGCCCAGGTTGACCTGGACCAGACTGACGCCCGCTTCCACGAGCTGACGGGCCATGAGCAGCGACCAGCCGAACGAATTGCGGCCGTACTTTTCCTGCAACTTGTCGGGAGCACCATGGACATCGAGGGCTTGGTGGACTCGACCGTTGTTGAGCAGCGAGACGGCCGACGCGCGGAGTTGATCGAACTCACGCCAGCGGGTCGCGGCGTCGAGTTGCCGGCGTTGGTAGTCGAGGGTTTGGAGTAACTGCAAGCGGCTGTTGAAGCGGTCGTGCAGCACGCCTTGCGGGAGCTCGAGACGCGGAGCCTCGAACACATAATCGGGAGGATTGTTGGGCCCCTCCCAACGTTGAAAGCCGTATTCGGGAAAGGCACCATGAATGTATTTGGTGTCCTTAAACTGGCTGGCTTCGATAAACCACGGATCGTGTTTCCAACCCATCTGACCGGCGAATTGACCGGGGACCGTGCGTCCGGTGACGTGAATCAGTTTCTCGGGCAGCACGGCCGCAGGAGGCAGATTATTGCAGGGAGGGACAACCCCATTCACTACGGAGGCGAACGTGGGATAATCGTGCGGGGTGGGACGCGTGCTGTCGAATCCGACGGGTTGCTCGGTCCGCCCGGTGAGCATCACATGGTGGCCGATGGAGTGTTCGTTATAGGGATGAGTCAACGAGCGAACCAGAGCCCACTTGTCGCTCTGCGCGGCTAGGAGCGGTAGATGTTCGCAGATCTGAATTCCGGGCGTGCGCGTGGAGATGGGGGAGAATTCGCCCCGAATGTTATCGGGGGCGTCGGGCTTGGGATCGAAGCTGTCGTGCTGCGACAAACCGCCGGACAGGAAGATGAAGATGACCGCCTTATGCGCGCGCTGGGGAGCCGGAGAAGTCTCCGCAGCGCAGGCTCGCAAACCAGCCACATGGTTCATTCCCAAGCCGAGCAATCCAATGCTGCCGGCTTGAATGGCTGTTCGGCGAGTTACAGGGAGATGTACGAGCCCGCGCTGCTGGGGACGCGTTTCAGGACGGAACGTGTCAGTGTGCATCTCACGAGCTCACGGTGGCTGGAATGAATGTGATTCGGTCACAAAAACGTCCCCATTTTCCGCATTGCTATTGTCGCATGCGGTAGTCTTGATGCAATATCGAACGTTGGCAAGCGGGAGGGCGAGGCTCTGCCGAGCCGTTCTGTAGCCTGACTCTCCGAGTCGGGATGTATTCCAAACGAAGATGACCCGACTCGGAGAGTCAGGCTACAGGTTCGGCAGGAGCCTCACCCACCGATTTCGCGGTCGCACTTTACGTGAGCCTCGACGTCGCCCACAATGGAACCCTGCAATTGTCGACAATATACCAATTGGCAACTTCCGTATGTAGCCAGCCAAGGAGCGCCCCCTTGATGTTCGACGTGAAGCACCCCGCAGTTTGTCCGCTGAAGGACCGTTGTCGATCCCGTCGCGCCGCGATCTCGCGATTGGCCATGGTGATTTTCAGTTTGTCGTGCGCTGCGGTGTCCGACACAACTTCGAAGTTGCTGGCGGACGACGGTCATCAGGAGAAAGCTCAAGCCCTGCTGCGGTTGAAGTGCGTCAAATGTCACGGTCCGCTGAAGCCCAAAGGGGATTTGAATCTGAGCTCATTCCGCGGCGTCGCACGGGGTGGGAAAAAGGGTGCCGTGGTCGTCTCGGGAAAGGCCAACGAAAGCCCGCTGTGGGAGCGTGTGGAAGCCGGCGAGATGCCGCCCGATGCTCCACTGCCGGCCGATGAAAAGGCCCTGTTACGGCAGTGGATTGAGGCGGGGGCTCGGGGGCTGCCTGCGGGTGATCTGGGCCCTGCGGTTGGTGGAGATCACTGGGCGTTTCAAGCTTTAAGCTCTGCCCCTGCCCCTGCAGTTCGCGACGCCAGCCGGGTTCGCACTGACATTGATCGACACGTTCAAGCTCGCCTGGAGACTCAAGGTTTGGCGATGAGTCCCGACGCCGATCCGCGGGTTCTCCTGCGTCGCGTTTGTCTGGACCTGACTGGGCTGCCTCCAACGCCTGAAGATGTCGAACAGTTTTCCACAGATTCGTCCGAAGCGAGTTATCAGCGGATGATTGACAAATATCTCGCTTCTCCGCGGTATGGCGAACGCTGGGGCAAACATTGGCTGGATGCCGCGGGGTACGCCGATTCCAATGGCTACTTTAGTGCGGACACCGACCGGCCTCTGGCCTACCGCTACCGGGACTATGTGATTCGGTCCCTCAATACCGACAAGCCGTTCGATCGTTTCGTGCGAGAACAGTTGGCTGGTGACGAAATGACCAAGTTCCGGCCCGGTCAACCCACGGCCGTTGAGACCATTGAGTTGCTGGAAGCGACGCACTTCCTGCGGAATGGTCAGGATGGCAGCGACATCGGCGTGCAGGAGCCGGAAGCGTTTGAAGTGGACCGCCGCGCGGCGCTCGAGGCGGCCGTGCAAGTCACCGCGTCGTCGCTGCTTGGGCTGACGGTCCATTGTGCGCGTTGCCACGATCATAAGTTCGAACCGATCACCCAGGCCGAATATTACCAGCTGCAAGCGATTCTGTTCCCGGCGTTCAATCCTCAAGACTGGACCAATCCCAAGGACCGGACGATCTATGCCTATTTGCCGGGCGAAAAGGAGAGCTGGGAGCAGAACGAGCAGCGGGTCAAGTCGGAACTGGCTCTATTGCGGAAGGACTATACGGAGTGGCTGACGAAAAACCGCGAACCTTCCGAGCTGCTGTTCCAGGAATCGTTTGCCGATGATGGCTGGAAATCGCGCTGGAGCAACACGGCCCCGGGAGACGATCATCCCGGCGGTGCGGTGAATGTCGGCGGCCCCGCCGCGAATGGGGCGAATGTTGTCGATGGGACTCTGCAAATCATTTCGGGCCCCGCTGAAGCCTGGCTGTCGACGATCAACGCGTTTGATTGGACGCCGGAGACTCAAGGTGCCTGGATGCAGGTTTCTTTTGATTTGCTGGACAACAAAGTCGGCGGCAACCCTGCGGAACGCATTGGCTATACGCTGGCGGCACACGACTTCGATGATTCCGGTACACGGAACGGCGGTAACTTGCTGATCGACGGCAATCCGACCACGGCGACGAATATCTACGCGGATTACCCCGGCACTGACCAGAAAGTGCTGGGGGCGATTGGTGAACAAGGCTATGTCCCCGGCCGCAATTATGGCGTGCGCGTGACCAATATCGGAAATGACAAATTCCGGCTGGAACATCTGATCGATGGCTTGGTGGACGGCAAGTCGTTCGAGGTCACGGCAGCCGATTTGCCCGACGGCGGCTTCGCATTCTTTTACTGTGCGGGCCGCAGCTATATCGTCGACGAGGTGCGGGTCGAACGCAGCCTGGCAGAAACCAAAGGTCAACTCGACATCGCGGCCTTGCGGCAACAGATCGAAGTGAAACGCAAGGCCTACGAAGAGCAACGTGGCAAGCTGCAAAGCCAGCGGTCTGCGGAGCCCGGCCGGGCGATTGCCTGGGTGAGCGATAAGTCCGCTAAGGCGCCAGAAGTCCCCTTGCTGACGCGTGGCCTCTATCACCTGCGAGGCCCCGGTGTTCAACCCTCGGCACTGCAAGTTCTCACCGATCCTGGCAATGAGTATCAGCCGTTGCCCCCGGGTGGTGACTTTCCCATGACGGGCCGTCGGTTGGGTTTCGCCGAGTGGTTGACGAAGCCTGGAGGCCGTCCTGCTGCGCTCATGGCCCGCGTCCATGCCAACCGCATCTGGCGGCAGTATTTCGGCCGGGGAATTGCGGCGACGACGGACAATTTAGGATTAGGCGGCTCATCGCCGACGAATCCCGAGTTGCTGGAACATCTGGCAAATTTCCTGGTCTCCCACGGTTGGAGTCAGAAAGCCTTGCACCGGCACATCGTGACATCGACGGCTTATCGCCAGTCGTCTGCACCGCGGCCGGAAGGGCTGGCTGCCGATCCCGACAATCGCTATCTGTGGCGTTGGCCGATGCGACGCCTGGAGGCCGAAGTCATCCGCGATGGCATGCTGGCGGTCTCCGGTCAACTGGATACAACATCGTTTGGGCCATATGTTCCGACGCGCCAGACGATTGTCGGTGAGGTCGTCGTGAATGAAGACGTCCCGGGCGCCCGCCGGCGTTCGATCTATCTGCAACAACGTCGTTCGCAGACGCTCAGCATGTTGAAGGTGTTTGATGCTCCGGCGATTGCCACGGTATGTACCACGCGTCCGTCGTCGACGGTGCCGTTGCAGTCCCTGGCATTGCTCAATTCCGACTTCGCGATCCTGCGCGGCGAAGCATTTGCCGGCCGATTGTTGAAGGAAACGGATGGCTCGCCAGCGGAACTCGTTCGACGGGCCTGGCGAGTTGCCATTGGGCGCGACCCGTTGCCAGCCGAACAAACGCTGGCTCTGGAGTTCCTGGAGGGCCAGCGGACGCAGTATACCGGACCGGATGCAGCCATCCGTGCCCTGGCAGATTTCTGTCAGATGTTGCTGGCGAGTAATTCATTCTTGTATCTGGAGTAGGTATTCGACCCCCGTGGCCGACGCTGCCAGCGTCGGAACGCAGACGCTAGCAGCGTCTGCCACGGGCCGATCAATGAGTTATGATTTTCCGTCCGGGAGTTATTTCATAAATGTCGCTCAACCCATTTGATCTGCGATTCGGTTCCGATGTTGACACGACTAGTGATGTCCGCGGATCACTGCTCGGAGTGCAACGCCGCACCTTTCTCGGACGCTCAGCCAGTGGCTTACTGGGTTCAATCGCCTGGGCGTGGATGAACTCTCTTGAGCAGCGCGGTACAGCCCATGCCGCAGAAGCGGGTCGTCCAGTCGGTCCGCATCACACGCCACGCGCGCAACGAATCATCTGCCTGTTTCAAAACGGCGGGCCCAGCCAGATGGATCTGTTCGATCCGAAGCCGGAGTTGTCCAAACTCAACGGCAAACCGTATCCCGGCAAACAGAAGGTCGAGACGTTATCACCATCGGCCTCCGGTAATCTGCTCGGTTCTCCGTTCACGTTTAAGCCCGCGGGTAAGAGTGGCATGCTGCTGTCGGAGTTGATTCCCCACACGGCAGCGATTGCTGATGACATTGCTCTGGTCCGTTCGATGACGACTGAATCGGTTTGCCATGAAACCGCATTGCGCATTGCCCATAGTGGACATCCTCTGGCGACCGACCGTCCTGCCATGGGGTCATGGCTGACCTATGGGTTGGGGTCACTCAATCAGAATCTGCCGGCGTTTGTTGTATTGCCTGATCCGGGGGGATTGCCCATCAATGGGACACTGAACTGGTCGGCCGGCTGGTTGCCGGCTCAACATCAGGGGACTCCGTTCAATGCCGGTGAATTGTCAGTGGCCCCCGTGTTGAATTTGCGAACGCCGGACAGAACTCCCGCTGCGGCCCGCGCGCGGCAATTGGAATTGATTCGACGCTTGAACGAACAACAGGCCGCTCGGTTCCCGGAGAACACCGACTTGGAAGCCCGGCTGCGAGACTTCGAAACGGCGGCCCGCATGCAGTCTGCGGTTCCCGAAGTGGTAGATCTCACCGGAGAAACGGCCGCCACCCGCACGCTGTACGGTCTCGATCAGCCGGCCACCCAAACGTACGGCACGCGTTGTTTGCTGGCTCGGCGGCTCATCGAAAAGGGAGTTCGCTTTGTGGGCGTCTACCTCAAGGGTCAGCCCTGGGATACTCACGCTGACAACGCGAACGCAACGAAAAAGGTAGCGAGTGAAATCGATCAGCCCTCGGCGGCGCTCGTGCAAGATTTGAAGCAGCGCGGGTTGCTCGAATCGACGCTGGTGGTGTGGATGGGCGAATTTGGCCGGACCCCCGTGTCACAAGGGGCGAATGGCCGCGATCACAGTCGCCGCGGATTTTCGATGTGGATGGCCGGCGGTGGCATCCGAGGCGGATACTCGCACGGAGCAACCGACGAATTCGGTTACGAATCGGTCGAACAGGTCGTCACGATGCATGATCTGCACGCCACTCTCCTGAGTGCCCTCGGTCTGGATCACCAGCGATTGACCTTCGACCACGACGGTCGGACAGAGAGCCTGACTGATTTCGATCTGACTAAGGCGCATGTCGTGAAGGAATTGCTGGCTTGAGGCGAAATCCAGGTAGCCGCATTCGCCAGAATGCGGGAGCGTGTCCGGCAAACGCCCGCATTCTGGCGAATGCGGCTACATAGACCGCTCATGAGGTGAATTCTGGGTTGGATCCCGTTCGATATCGGAAATGCCATAGATTCCGTGCTCAAATAAACGTAACTTAATGCGTGTAATGAGCAATTGTCGGTAGCAGTACGCTCCTGATTGGCGACAAGGATCTAACATGGCAAGTTGGCGTTTTTTTTGTTCTGTCGGCATTGTGTTGTCCGTCCTGAATTCCGCGTTTGCCGCTCCCTTGGCAACGGTTCGCGGCGAATTCGACCTGCAGAACACCCGTGTGGTCGCTGGCAAAGTCAGCGTGCCGCTCGAAAAATTCGATCTGCAGACGCTGCTGGGTTACAACAAAGCGAGTTTCCGCTGGATTTCGCGTGCTCCTCAAGCTGATCAGAAGACCCCGCCGCGAGTCTTCGTCATTGCGTTTGCCAAGCCGGCTTCCATTGGATCGGTCTTCTGGGAAGGGACACCGACGGAACTGCGTGTCCTCAAGGCGGACGCCACGGCGGTTGACCCCAATAATGCCAAGGATTGGGAGACGATCACGGTTCCGCGATCACAAGGAGGCGCTTACCTGGCCCCCTGCCCTTCCGAATTGAAGACGCGGGCCATCGCCCTGGTTGATTCGCGAGAGAATGGCCAGGCTGAACTTCTGGCTGTGAGAATTCTGGAAGAGCGACTACTGAATGCCACGCCGTGGTCGCTGGCCTATGCCGATCGAGAATTCACTCCGCCGAATACCGATTTCATCCCGAATCCCGCGTCGCTGATCCCCGCCGGAACCGGCCAATGGGTGAATGTCGGCAAGAATGCGAATGGATTTGTCGCCGCGCCCCCGGTCAGTGATGTGGCGAATTCGTGGTTCATGCTCACCTGGCCTGAAGCGCGTCAGTTGACGGGGCTGTGGTTGTATTCCAACGCGGCGAAATATGAGCTCGAATTCTTCCACGGACCCGATGACATTCATCCTCGGGCGGGCGTGAAGAGCGAATGGCGCAAGTTGCGCGAGTTCGACGAAGCCGTGTTGCGAACCGAACGCGACGAGAACGTCCGGTGGATCTCGTTCCCGCCCGTCGCGACGCGCGCCGTACGAGTTCGCTTCACCAAGACGAACTCGGGACCAATTGCGCTTGTTCGAGGCTTACACGCATTTCAGGTTCTCGATGGACAGGCAGTTCCTTCTGCACCGGCAAGTCAGCAGGGAGAATCGGTACTCAGCTTGGCTTTTGAAACCGAACAGCCACGACGTGGCACGTTTGTCATCAATGACAGCACGGGCAAGCGCATGAAGAATGTGTTTGCACGGAGCAACCTGCCCGCTGGCAAGCAGACCGTCGGCTGGGATCTGAAGGACGAAACCGGAGCATTCGTTTCGGCAGGCAAGTATCAATGGACGGCCCTCACCTGGCCCGAGCTGCAGCTCAAGTATGAAATGACGGCTTATCCGAATGTCTCACGGTATGCTCCGGAGAATGCCCCCTGGCTGACCGGCACTGACGGGAGTGGCGGTTGGATGGCCGATCATACGCCCCCCTGCAGTGGCTGCGTCGCCGGGGACAAGGTCTTCCTGGGTTCGTATGTGGCTGAAAGCGGCGTGTCGTTGATCGAGTGCGATCTCGACGGCCGGAAGAAGTGGGGACATCACTCGTTTGCGGCCTGGACCGGAGCCCGCTATCTGGCGTCTGACGGCAAGCTGGTGTATGCCGCGGCCCCCATTCTGGGAACGAGTAATGAATCGGTCTGGGTCATCGATCCCAAGGATCATTCGGTGAAGAACTTGTTGTCGCTGACTCCGACAGCCACGCGTCGTCGTGGCATGCAAGGAGTCGCAGCACGTGACGGCAAGTTGTATATGTCGGTCAAGGCTGTGGAATCGTGGCTGACGAATGCGGCCTCCGGTGACGACGTTGATCTCCAGTTGAGCCGACCGTTGCGTGCTCCGAAACGGAAGCCGCGCGTGGCCTATGAAGTCGTCCCAGATCCGCAGGGCGATTTTATCCGGCTGTTTCGCCTGAGCGGCACGCCCCCCGGCGGTGCCACCGGATTTACGGCCACGCATCTCGAAACGCAAAAGAGCGCTTCCTCTAGGCAGCACATTGTACTGGCATTCAAGCGACCTGTTCCGATCGGCAGCGTGGTCTTTCCGCGTCCCGTGTTTAAAGACGATCTCAAGGATGCGAAGTTCACGTTGAGTGTATTGAAATCGGATGTGACTGGTCCGCCCAATCCCGAGAACGCTCAACAATGGCAATCGTTCGAGAAGGCGGGTGATCAGGCCTGGGACTGCGTGGCTGCTCCTGAGAATACCATCACGCGAGCCTTGCGATTGACCTTCTCACGCGGTGCCGAGGATGAGGACGATCTCCTGGCAAACGCGATTGAGACGCCCGATAAGAAGGGAGATCTTGACGTCGACTTGGATCCGGAGAAGAAGTCCGATGCGGAGAAACTGCTGGGTGGCGACGACAGTTCTGCCTGGAAGGGTCAGATTGAAGGGATGAAGATCCTGCGCCGGCGGTTGGTCAATGTTGCAGGTTCGGCCAAGGTACAAGTCAATTCAGGCAAGGTGATGGCGGACGGCTATTGGGACGCTCAGCGTTCTGCGCCGTTGACCGAATCCAATCCCGGCGTGTACGGACTCAAGTGGGACAAGTCGCAAAAACTGCGGGGCCTGGCGATCAAGGAAATCGACGGTGCTTTGACCAAGATCGATGTCTTCACTGGTGCTGGAGACGTTGACTTCACGAGCAACAGCGGTTGGGAACAAGTCAGTGAATATCGCCAGCAACGACGCGATTTGCACAGCGGCTTCGAAAGCTGCAACGCTGCCGCTCGCTATGTTGACGGCTATGTTGACTTCGGCCGTGAGGTCACCACGCGCGGTGTGCGATTGCGAGTAGTTTCGCAATGGACGGATAATGGGGAACGGGGTTCCGATGGCCAGCGAACCGATCTGGGTGGAATCACGATTGATGCCACGCGTTGCCGCGTCTGGGGGGTGGCCGCTCTACAATACATCGGCGGCGAGCCCTCCGTTGACAGCGCCGGCTCCGAACGGCTGGAAGTGTATGACACCAGCAACGGCCAACAGGTTGGCGAGATCCCGTTGCCCCAGCCGGGTGAAGTTGCCTGCAATCAGGGTGGAGATGTCTTCGCGATCTCCGGCAAACAACTTGTCCAAGTGGATCTCACTGCCGGCAAGCATGTGCCGTTCGTGACCGATCTTCAGGAACCGACCGATTTCGCCTTCGATTCGGCGGGAAACTGCTATGTGTTCGATAATGGCGCCGAGCGACATCACATCCGCGTCTATGATGCGGAAGGTAAACTGACGCGGACGATCGGCACTGATGGCGGATTGAAAGCCGGCAAATGGGATCCGACACGGATGGGGGATGTCGTCTCGCTGGATGTCGATTCGCGCGGGCAGATCTGGTGTGTGGAGACTCAGTATCACCCCAAACGCGTGACCGTCTGGACAACAGCTGGCAAGTTCGTGAAAGAGTTACTCGGCAATACACCTTATGGCGGCGGCGGTGTTCTCGATCCGAATGATAAACGTCGGGTGTTCTACGGACCGCTGGAATTCGAACTCGATTGGAAGACGGGCCTGTCACAGATCAAGAATCTGTTGTGGCGCGGAACGATCCCGCCAGGTGAGGTCCCGTTGGCCATCGATGGCCGCACCTATCTGGTCACTCGCCCCATGTTTCAATCGATGCCATTGGGGGTGGTCTACTTATATGAAAAAGACCATGTGCGACTGGTCGCAGCCCTGGGCCGAGCTGATCAATTCGAACCTCTCAAGGCCCCTGCTCTGCTGGAAGAGTTGGGTAACAAGCCGCTACCCGAATATCGCTTCATGTGGTCGGACCTCAACAGCGACGGCACAGTCCAGGCGACTGAAGTGAAGCTGACACATGCTCCGCAACGAACACCACTGACGAACTTCAATCTCGATCTGGGCGTGCAAAGCGGCACCATCCGTTATCAAGTCCGCGAGTACCTCCCCAGCGGGGTTCCCGTCTACGAGGAAGTCCCGTTTGAGAAGCTGACGGTTGGCGAAAACTACCGACTCAACGATGGTACTTACTATCGATACAGCGCGGACCGCAATTCTGATGGGGGTGTCACGGCGGACGGCAAGGTTCGCTGGACTTATCCCCACGAAGGCTGGGGAGTTCAAAGCCTGCAAAGTGCCAAGCCCTATACTCCCGGGCAAGTCGTTTCGCAATTTGGAATCGTCGGCCATGAGACCGCCCCGCAACTGGGTGAGTTCCTCGTCATCCATTCCAACAACGGAGCCTGGAACGTCTGGACGGCCGATGGCATCCTGGCGGGTCCAATCTTCCGTGACCTGCGAGACCAGGCCGCCCGCCCGTGGAGCATGCCCGAACATGCACGCGGCAAGGTGATGACTGATTTAACGTCGGGCCAGGAGCACTTCTCCGGCCGGTTCTGCAAGACGAGTGACGGTAAGTTCTATGCCGTCGCCGGGCATAACCACATCAGTCTGCTGGAAGTCCTGGGGATGGATCAATTCCAACGCTTGACGGGTGAATTCGAAGTGACCGAGGCCGACCTACAAAAGGCTCGGCAATATGACTCCTCGCGTGAAGAATCGCTGGTCTATGCACGGGCACCCATCATTGATGCCTATCGTGTCGAAAAACCGCCGGAACTGGATGGCAAACTGTCGGGCTTCGGTCCGGCAGTGGCTCAGATCGATAACAATATCTCGCTCTACATGGTCTATGACGATGACAATCTGTATGTGGCCTATCGAGTGCGCGGACAAGGACCTTTGCAAAACACGGGAGCCGACTGGCAGCGGATCTTCAAATCGGGAGCCGCGTGTGACTTGTTGCTGGCCACAGATCCTCAAGCTGCGGCGAACCGACAATCTCCGGTCGCGGGTGACATTCGGCTACTGATGACGTATGTCGATAAGAAGCCGATGACGGTGCTCTATCGTCCCACCGCGCCAGATGCCTCACCGAATCAAGCTCTCCGAGTGACCTCCCCAGTCGGGGAAACAATCATCGATCAAGTCACGAAGCTTGCCACGACACGCCTTGTGCGAACTTTGAGCAAGGACGACCCGAGTCTCTACATTCTCGAAGCGTCAATTCCGCTGGCCGAGATTGGTCTTAAGGCCTCGGATGAGACCCGATTGAAAATGGATTGGGGCCTGCTGGTATCCGGCCCAGAAGGCCATGACGTATTGCGTCGAGTCTATTGGGCCAATCAAGCTACCCAGATCGTCGCCGACGCACCTAGTGAAGCCCGCCTGACACCCCACCTGTGGGGCACGGTCCTCTTCCACGATCAGCGACCGGGTGCCGATTCGACATTCGCGGATGACTCGATCGAGGGTGGTAAGAAGCCCAGCAAGGATCAGAAGAACGCCGTGAATGAATTACTGGACGACTTGAAGTCGAAGTGAGAACCGTAGTGGGACGGGTCTCCGACTCGCCCGATGGCCGGTTGTATTGGAGTCAGAGCGCCGAATATCGAATCGCAGCTAGTGCCTTGTCAAATCTTGATCCTCGGGTTGGGTGCTACTGGCTATGTCAGTGCCGGTGGTCTGTCGGCGGTCCTGAAAGTCACTGGCACTCGAATATTCAGGCTTGACGAAGCACTATCTGGATTCCCAATCAGTGGCTCAGCGACCGTTGACTGGTTTACTTTACGGTACCTTGGTTTCAGGCGTCGCCTGAATCTTCTCCAAGGCTTGGCGTACTTGGTGTCGCAACGTCACATCATTCGTCGTTTCGAGTTTCGTCAACGTCGGAACCGCTTCTTTCGCTGCCGGTCCCAAGTGATTCAGTAGTTCAATCAGTCTGGACTGTGTTCCTCGGCGTGGTTTTTCGAGCGCGGCGATAACTTGAGGCAAGACTGGGAGAGCTTGGTCACCCAGGGCGACCAAGGCAGATGCCGCAACCGCGGCCACACGTGGATCGGCATCTGTCAGACTTGTCGCGAGCAGCGGCGCAGATTCTTTCGCATCCGGACCAATGCGAGCCAACGTCTGGATTGTGGCGATGCGTAGTTGCGAATCATCACTAGAAACGAGTTTGATCAAGTCGGGGACTGCGGGCACGGCGAGCGTTTTGAACTCTGCGAGTCGAATCACGGCCACCAGGCGACGCGCCTCGTCCTGCAGATTCGCTCGCAGTATTTCGACGGCTTCACGAGACGGCTCACCCATCTGGACCAAGGCGCCAATCACCCCTGCCGAATCGTCACCTGCCTTCAGCTGCGCCAGTAATTCTGGCCCCAGTTCTGCGGCCGCGGGGCCCAGTTCCTGAAGGGCTCGTAACGCATCTGTGTCCGGCGATTGGCGGACGACGGCTTTCTTAAGGAGGGCTAGCGCTGGTTTTGCAGCGGCCCCCATCGACCCGATGATGCGGTATGCGTCTTCATCTCGATGGGGATCCTCAATCGCCGCGATCAGCGCTGGCAAGGCCTCCGCGGCGTTTGGTCCGAGACGGCGTAGTGCGTGAGTTGCCTTAACGCGCAGCAAAGGTTGCTTCTGAAAAGCGATCAAGACTTGAGGCACGACGTCCTTGGCCGATGGGTCGATTTGTGCCACGGCGATCGTCGCCGCCAGCCCCGCCGCCCCTTGATCCGCCTGCATTAAGGCGCGCAGTGCGGGAAGGGCAGGCATGGCGTGCTCTTCCAGGAGTCCCAAGAGCGCCGCTGCGATGGCACGTCGAGGATCGGCGGTATTCTCCACGGATCGAGTCAACTCGGCCACGATCTCCGCGGTGAGAGAACTCTGCGTGATAGGCAGCAAAAGTTCCGCCGCACTCTCCGGAAGAGTTTTCAAGCATTCCAGATAAGCCGCCCGCACCTCGGTCGATTCAGGAGCAATGTCCAGCAACGCCCTGGCGGCATCCGCACGCAATTGATCATTCGTGTCAGGATGTTTCATGATTTGCAGGAGTTCGGGTAAGGACTCCTGCGACTTCGTCTTGTATGTGGCGAGTTTCGCGATGATCTCGCTGCGTAAGTCCCCGGAAGTCCCCGGCATCGGTACGGTTCGAAGTGCCTCACGCAGGACCGGCAACGCGATATCAAAGGTTGCGGGCTCGTTCGCCAGCGCCATGGCCGCATAGATTTTCAGAACCAGGTCTTCATCCTTTAGTAGATCAGTTAGTGTCTTGACACTTCGCTCGTCTTTTTTACCGAGGATTCCCAATAATCGGATTGCCAGTCTTAGTCCGGCCGGCTGCGCTTGTTTGAGCATCAAATTGTCATTCAATCTGTGCGGTACAGGTTCGCTGATTCCTGCGAGGCCCTGCGCATATCGGTCTACATCTTTCGGAGAGGCTTCCTGAAAGCCGCACGCAATTGCAGAAGTGATATGCGAAATGGCGTCAGTGGCTGACGGCCCGAGGCTTCCGAGCGAGGCCACGATCGTGGATACGTATGGCGTGATCTCATAGAACCGAAACGCAGGTCCGGTTTGCGGGGGTAACTTTCCTCCGACGGGGGGGGCATAAACCAGGGGCAACATCTTTTTCAATTGAGGCAGATCTTCGGGTCGCACACCGATGAGCAGCAAGACTTCACAAGTCTGGTTCACTAGAAATAGCTCTTCTTCCGATTCCAAATTGGTAACGCGGGGTGCGTCCTCCAGGAACTTAAGGAGAATAGGGCGTGCGGCGGTGACGTCCATTTCCGCCAGGGCCATACCTTTGAGGGACCCTATGGCTTGCAGGGCCTGAATTTGTGCAGCCGGATAGTCATTTTCGCTAAGGCATTCCAAGACTAGAGGCACGGACTCGGCATGTCGTGGATTCAGCCGCGAAATCGCGAGGGCGGCAGACCGTTTCTGTTCGGAGACTTCGGACTTCAGCACGGGTTCCAATTTCGTCAGCAACGGCCTGGTTTCGAACTCGGAGAATTGCAGGATTGATTCGAGAATTCGATTCCGCAGGTCGCGTGGAAGTCTTTCGTTTGTTAAGGCCGCGGCAATTGTGGGCGCGGCTGGCGGGCCCAGTCGGACCAGCAGCCAGATCCCGTTTCGATTATCTGGATCAGACTCGATCCAGGGCCACAAGGCTTGAGCAAACTCACCTCGATCGACGGACGACGGAATTCGCCGTAATAAGATGGCCGCGAGGGCTCGTGGACCGCTGTCTGCCCCGTTGAACCATTTCTCAAGGACCAGGATTCCCTCAGGCTTAATGGGTAGATCTGCGATCACCGACCAGGCGCGACTGCGCACGGTCTCGTTACCATTCTGTGTCAACTGAATGAATGCTGGTGCGCTGATGTCGAGCAGAGTCTGCGGCCGGTTGGATAATGATTGCCAGGTGTCGTCATCCAGTAACGTATCAAATAGGACTGGATCGGAATCTCCCGGCTCGATCTTCAACTTCTCCAATGTTTCCTTGGCGATTCCGGCGATGCGCTCGGTCTCTTCAGTGTTGGACGTCGCGATGAATTTTTCAATGTCAGGAATCACCGACTTGGCTCGGCGACCGAATCGTTTGAGAGCCTCGAGTACCACCTCTTGAACATCCTCTTCGGGATCACCCAACATTTTCACGAGATTGGGGACCATCGCCTCTGCATACCGATTCAGTTGCCCAATCGCTCTCGCCGCTGCCTTTCGCACGTGGGGGTCCGAATTGGCGAGTTGCTCGACAATTCCAGGAATCGCGGGAACCGCCACTTCTCCCCACCTTCCCAGCGTTTCGAAGATCGCCTGTTGTGACGTCGATTTTGGTTCGGCCATTCTTTTGAGCAGCGTTGCGAGGATGGCAGGTGCCGTGGCCGGACTTGGTTTTTTCAGCGCATAGATGATATCACTGTGAGCCAGTGCCAAGTCGGCTCGGTCGAGCGCTTGAAGCAATGCGGTCAGTACCGACTCATCCTGCGGAGCGATTTTTGCAAGTGCCTGAGGCACGGAGGATGTCGGCCTCTTTTCATCCAGCAGGAGTGCGATCAAGTCAGGAACAGCTTCGACCGCCGCCGGGCCAAACTGGCTCAATGCCCAGGTCGCCATACCTCGCGATTTACGATCCTCAACCTGCAGCATCGCGCGTAAATCGGGAATGGCAGCTGCAGCGGTCTCGTGCAACTTGCCGATTGCACGCAAGGCGCTTTCGCGAACTTCAGGCTGCTCATGTTTGAGTGTTTCGCGAATTGCCGCCACAGCTTCAGCGGAACCCTCTTGCCAGATTCCAATGGTGCTCAGTGCAGACATTTTTACCATGCCGTCGTCCTGACGTATGGCAGCCACCAGACGCGGCATCGCCTTCGATCGATCGCCGGCATTGTGACGCCCCATCGCTGCCAGCACACCGGCGTAGAAATGACTCCGCTTCTCGCGTTCGAATTTCGAGAGATCCGCAGGCAGCGGGACTTCGCATTGCTCAGCGGCAGCGACCAGTGTCGGCAGAAACGCATCTTGATCGACGGGAACCATGTAGGCAGCGGCTTCGCGTACCTGCCAATCCACAGTGTTATCGCCCACGGCACGCAGCACGGTCGCCGCCAACTCCAGTTTGGAATCTTTCAACTTGATCAAGGCGATCGCACAACCCACACGCACGTTAGGTGGCTGTGCTTGATCCGCAAACAACTTCTGCAGTTCGTCCGTATATTTCGCATCTTCCCAATTGATTCCCCAACTCAGGGCGAGAACCTGGCCTGCTGCAATTCTGAGCTCCGGAGCGGACTGCGGATCGGACAGGATCTCGATCAGTGCACCAAACCCTGCGGTCTGAGTCCCCTTCATCGCCTCGGCAATCGGGTTCTCTTCCCAAATCGAATCTTGGGACTTAAGCATTTGGGCCAACAGATTGCGCATGTTCGCAACGGGAGCGGATTTAGTGTACATCACAATCGCTTTTGCGGTCGCATCTTTAACGAGTTGGTTCTCGTCGGTCTGAGCTTTTTCCAGCACGGGAATCGCTTCGAGCAACTTGGGCTCGGCGGCGATCAACGCCTCGATCGCGTGCACTCGGACGGTTTCGTTCTTGTCTGCAGAAAGCGTTTTGATGATGGCCACCGCGGCTGGCGTCATGGGACGTAGCTTCCCAAGGCCCTCTGCAATCCGACTTTTGAACAGCACATGGATACTGTCGGTCCCGGCCAGAATTGGCGGAAAGGTTTCGAAGTGACCAAGTTCGGCGAGTGCTCCGACCGCAGGCTCACCGAGTCGCGGATCTTTCGCAAATTGAATCAATGTGGGCAGCGCTGGTTTGGCAGCCTCGCCCAGAGAACCCGTTGCGGCGACAATCGCAAACAATTCTTCGCCATTACTTTTTTCCAAGGCCGCGAGGATTGGTCCGGCTGCCGCTTGAGCACGCTCGGGGTTGCCGGTTGCCAGGCGAGCCAACGCGTCTGCGGCCTCGGATTTCACCTCGTGATCAGCATCCTGCTGAAGTGATTTGCCCAGCGACAGAATGGCTTCGGGCGCGCTCACCCCATGTTTGGCCAGGGCCTGAATGGCCACTTTGCGAACCGCTGGGCTGGAATCCGCCAATCGCAGTAAGAGCGGCTGGACAAGTTCCGGCATCTCGTTGATTCGATAGAGATATTCCGCGGCTTTCTGGCGAACTCCGGCATGAGCATGCGTCAGAAATGCAATCAGTGAAGGAAAATCCTTATTGTCGTCAGCGTTATCGAGCTCGAGCTTCACGTCGGTCGGGATATTCTCGGCGGTCTGCTCCGGCACTGCTGGTTGCGGTGCGGGCGTCGGTGCAGCGGGCGGTGGCGTTGCCGGTTTTTCCATCTTGGGAGCGGCAGGCGTAGTCGCCGCGAGTTCCAACTTGGGCTCCGCAGGTTTGATTTCGTCGGCTTCCGGCATCTCATCCGACACCGACTCGGGTGTAACAGAAGCTGGCTTAGGTGCGGCAGAAGTTGCTTTCCGGCGGGACGATTTCTTCGGCTTCTTTGTCGTCGCTGAGATCACAGGCGCCGGACGGGTGCGTGGAGTTTTCTGCGACAGGACGACTATCCCGAACAAGCTGACTGCCGAAAAGATGCTCAGCAAGGCGACCTTCAACAGGCCCATTTGAGGTGATTGCGGCTTGCTCGGGCGGCGGGGCGGCGGCGTACGTGCTACAATAGGGGTCAGGGCCTCGGTTTGAAATGCTGAGACATTCGGAAAGTCGACGGGTGCCATGTTGTCCGTGGGCCGCTGAATAGTCGGTATCGCTGACGCCGCAGCCGCTACGGGTATCACTGGAATCGCAGTGGCGATGGGCGGCGATGATCCCGGGATGACCGCTTGGGCCACCGGCACGGCAACAGCTACGGCCAGCGGAGTCACTCCTGGTTGCACAACAGGAACGGCGACTGCCACGGCTGCCGGAGAGGGTCCAGCAGTCGCGGTTACAGGTGGAACAATGGGCGAAGCGCTCGGCACCGCGACGGGCAGCGCCGTCGCTACGTTGGTCGCAGCCGGTATCACAAACGCCTTGGAGCAGGCCGGACAGTAAATGGCCGTCCCCTTCAAGCCCGGGTCGGACAATTGACCGGAGGCCCCGCAGTGAGGGCAGCTTACCGCATACAACTCAAACATGTGTGTAGACTTTCCGAGAGCCAGAAGCGAAGGATGTCATTGAAGTGGGTGACTGGCGCGGCCCGCACTCTGGCGAGATGCGGCTACAACGATATGCTCCGCGCTCGTATCTAATTGTTGTGTCTACCCGCGTTCAGCCTCCGCAAGTCTTATCGGCCTTGGCGGGATCTGCACCGGCTTCCGCCTTCAGGATCCCCAGGACCTCGGTCGTCGCTTCCCGCACTCGGTCAGACTTGGTCTCTGCGGCGATCTTTTCGAGTTCGGGAATCGCCGGCTTGGCTGCGGTGCCGATCGCTCCCAACGCCTTGATCACGGGAATTTGAACAACATCCACTGCGGGATCATTCAACGCCTTGATCAAGTCAGGAACCGCGGCCTCGGCATGTTGCTTGAGCCGCGTCAGGGCCAGCGCTGCGGCCTGGCGTGTGAACTCTTCTTTATGAATGAGGCGCTGCACAATATCGGGTATGGCAGGTTTGGCCGCTTCTCCCAATGCGCCGAGTGCCAGGACAATACTTTGTTCCCGTCCTTTGTCTGCCTCGGGCAGCAACTTTTGGAGTGCAGGGACTGCGGCACCGGCACTCGGGCCAAATTCCCGGATCGCGACAATCGTTCCATCACGTCCATCAGCTCGATCAAGGGCTTTGATGACGGCCGTCACGGCCGCTTCGTCCTGGGGCGCGATCTTGGCGAGCGCTTCTGCCGCGAAATGGGTCACCTCTTTCTCGTCGTTGACCAATGTGATCAAATCGGGCACCGCCTCGGCGGCGGCGGGGCCAAACTTGGCCAGAGTTCGTGCCGCATCGCTGCGGACGCCAGGCGTGATATTCTTGAGGATCGGGCGGATCGCCTCGATCACTTCCGGCGTCGCATATTCGGGAAAGGCCGCCAGTTGTAAGCCGCGCAACCTGACGATGTAATCGTCGTGGCGGATCGCTTTCACCACATGCGGCAGGACCAGCTTTTTACTGTCCGAATCCAGTTCGAAGAACGTCGCGAGAACTGCCCCGTAGAACAGTTCTCGCTTCAGCTTGCCCGCATCGGAGAGATCAGCTGGGGGTGGAGCTTCGCACTCTTCTGCTGCCGCGATCGACACGGGCAGCCATTCCTTTTGATTCCTGGGAGCCTTGTTGAATGCCGCCTCGCGTACTTGCAAATCGAGACTCTTATCCTGGGCCGCCTCCATAATGGTGGCCATCAGCTTGGAGTCTGTCTCTTTCAAACTGACCAAGGCGATCGCACATCCCGTGCGGATCACCAGGGGTTGGTCCGGAGTCTCCAGCAGCTTCTTCAACGCTTCGATGTGCTTGTCTTCGTACCAGTGGAAATCCGGACTGATCGCCACGACCTGTCCGGCAGCTGTTCGCATCTCGGGTGGCGTTTGTGGGTCGGCCAGGATCTGTAGCAGAGCAGCGAAGCCTTCGCTTTTCGCGTTCTTCATCGCGGTGGCATTCTCGCTTTGGACCCACACTGCGTCTGGCGACTTCATCATCTCCGTCAACAGTTTGCGCATGTTTCGGACAGGATCGCTGGTGGCATAGAGATCCATCCCCTTGGTGGCCGCGTTGCGAACACTTTCGCTTTTGGAGGCGAGTGCTGTTTCAAACAGGGGAATCGCTTCCGGCAACTTGGGATCGGCCGGCAGCAAGGCTTCCAGAGCCCGCGTTTGAACTGCTTCATTGGCATCTTCGGTCAACTTCTTGAGGATCGCCAGGGCCGCTGGCGTCATCGGTCGCAGTTTTTCCAGGCCTTTGGCGATTGCCAGTTTTCGATCGCTGCCGGCGCTGGATGTGTCAGCCAGGATGGAGGCGAACGTTTCAAAGCTGCCCAGTTGAGCCAGTGCCGCGACAGCTGACTCGCCGAATCCTGGATCTCTCACGAGGTGGGACAGTGCGGGAATCGCGGGCTTGCCGGATTCACCCAAGGCACCTACCGCCGCCATGACCGAAAACAGATCCTGGGCCGGTCCCTTGTCCAACGCTTCGAGCACCGGTCCAGCCGCGGCGGCGGCTCGCTCGGGGGAACCCGTGGCCAGTTCGGCCAGTGCGTCTGCGGCCGCCAATCTGACCTCGCCGTCACCATCCTGGCGCAAGGCTTTACCCAATGCCGGGATCGATGCCGGCAAGCTGGCCCCATGCCTGGCCAGTGCTTTGACGATAACTCGGCGAACGAGAGGATTGGCATCCGCGAGCTGCTGCACTAACGGTGGAGCTGCATCTGGTGCCGGGTCCATCGAAGACAGACATTCGGCGACTCGTTGCCGAACTCCCGCGTGAGGATGTGCCAGCAGTTTGGTCAGACCAGGCAAGTCCTTTTTCGCTACGGCAGCATCCAGTTCGGGCTTCACATCGGCAGGAATAGTGTCAACAGTCTGAGGCGCTGCGGCGGGCGGCGGGGCAGCGGGTTTTGGCGCGGCCGGAGGTGGCGCGGCCGGTTTTTCCATCTTGGGAGCGGCCGGTTTGGCGGTGGTCGCGGCCAGTTCCAGCTTCGGTTCTTCCGGTTTGATTTCCTCGGTTGCAGGCGTCTCCTCGGTTTTCGGCATCTCCTCGGCGGCGTCAGTCGTTGATTCGGGCTCTGCCGCAGCGGGCTTTTTACGCGACGCCTTTTTCGCCTTTTTCGTCGTTTTGGTGACTTTCGGACCAGACCGGCTAGCAGGCGCTTTTTGAGACAGCGTGTAGATCCCGAATAAACTGACTGCCGAAAAGATGCTCAACAAGGCGACTTTCACTAAGCCCATCAGGGACGATTTCGACTTGCTCGGATGGTGAGGCGTCGTCGTACTCGTCGCGTGAGGGGTCAGCGCCTCGGTTTGAAATGCTGAGATATTCGGAAATTCGACCGGGGCGGTGGTCTCTGCGGGAGATTGAATGGTCGGTATCGCTGATGCCGCCGCCACCGGAATCGCGGTGGCGATCGGCGGCGATGATCCCGGAACAACCGCTGCGGCCACCGGCACTGCAACCGCTGCGGCGATGGGAGTCGCAACTGGTTGCGGGGCCGGGGCGACCGGGGTGGCGGCTGGCACAGGAGTCGCTAATGGTGCAGCTACCGCAGTAACAGGTGGTGCTGTGGCCACCGCGGTTACCGTGTTTGTTGCTGCCGGTATGACGAACGCCTTGGAGCAGGCAGGACAGTAAATGGCCGTGCCCTTCAAGCTCGGGTCGGACAATTGACCGGAGGCCCCGCAGTGAGGGCAGCTTACCGCATACAACTCAGACATGTGCACAGACTTTCTGAGAGCCAGAAGCGAAGGAAGTCACCGAAGCGAATGACCGGGCATCCCGCAATCAAAGATCCTGGTGGGATTCGTAGATTCTGATCGCACGCTCGTCAGGAATCAACATGAGTGGCCTTATCTATAGCCTTCTTCTGTAGCCTGACTCTCTGAGTCGGGTGCGAATTGAGGAGTCCCGACTCAGAGAGTCGGACTACAGAGGAAGTCTACTGGCCTGCGACCAACTGTTTCTTCAGGATTTCAATTCCCTCGGCATAGACGCTGGTGACGCGCGCCTTTTCCTCGGGATCAGCGAATTGCCCCTCTTTGTCGATCATCACGAGGGATTGCTCCATCTCCGCGATCAATGCCTGAGCCATGACACGATCGAAGATGCGGCGACCGGCGACTTCTACATAGACGGGGCTGGTATGTGCGAACAGCGCCTGTCCCAATTCATTGAGCGGCACGGGGGCCGCCAGCTCCGGATCGTCTTTGATCGGTTGCGGCGGCAGTCGCAGTGCGATCCAACTGGAACCGTCCAGCTTCAATGGCAACTTCATGTCCGCGACGAAGTGCCCCTCTTCGGGATGGCTGGCCTGAGTCTTCACGACTTTGCCGTTTTGAATCAGTTCGATCCGTTCGAAGTCGAGGCGTCCCACTGCGCGGGCTGCGATTTCGACTTCACCCGGAGCCTCCAGCTTGACCGTTTCGCCGAGGTTGCGTCCGGCGACTCGCAATTCCAGAAACGGGCCGTTCGTGATGTAGCTCTGGCCGGCCGCGAGATTCTTCAGCCATGCGCGAGGAGTGACGGCTGCCTGGCCGGCCGGGACGTAGACTCGGGCGAAATCGTACATAAACCAGTCGGTGCCGGTGGAAAACGGAACGCGCAGGCCGGCGTTCAAATACCGGTAAAAGCTGTGCTTGTAACTGCTGACTTTATTGCCGTCGAAGATATTCAAAGCGTGGATGCGTCCGCTCACCAGATTGGGGACATCCTCCAATCCCCAATCGTTGTGGCACCAGATCGTGGTCGCGCCGTCCTTGCGAGCCTGGTCGATACCGCGCTGCACGGGTAAGCCATCCGTGCCCGTTTTCATGATTCCCTGCCCGATGCTGACGGGCAGAATTAACTGCTTGATGTCCAGTAACATGACATGCCCGAAGCCCTGCCCTTGAGCCGTAAAGTTGTGGCGATGTTCTTCGCCATTCCCGAAGGCCACGCCCGATTGCCGGGTCAATTCGTCGAGGTCTGCCTGGGTGTAGCGATTTGAAATATAGTCCTTTTGAGCCTCGGCCCGTTCCAGATACGAGAGGAATAACACATCTAAACCGTCTGCCTTGGGGATCTCTCGCAGATAGCGATCAGAGACCTCACGCGTGAGTTTCATCAGATGCAGATGAGTGTTCGCGGATCGAGAGCCATGTTGGGCCGCTCG
>JAQGHS010000399.1 GCA_028291605.1 Planctomycetaceae bacterium
AAAGCGGCGGCGGATTGACGATCGGGCAGACTCGAACATCCAATGCGACGGGACAGGTCTTGGATGCAAAGGCTGTCGTTTACGCGGTTGCCGATCGCGGGACGCCGCAGCACGAGGCCGTGCATGCGTACTGCGTGCTGTCATTTGGGCGGACGGGACCGACTTGGTATGCCGAGGGGATGGCTGAAATCGGTCAGTATTGGACTGACAAGGGCCTGGGAGTTCACTGCCACGAAATCGTGATGAAGTATCTGAAATCGCAGGAACCGAAAGAGCTGACTGAGATTGTCGATGTTGCCGATTCGACAGGCGATTCGTGGGAGAATTATGCGTGGCGCTGGGTGCTGTGTCACATGCTGGCCAATAATCCGAATTACGCGCCCCGCTTCAAGCCGCTGGGACTGGGCCTCCTGAATGGCAAGGACGTCAGTTTCGAGACCGTCTACGGACCGATGGCCAAAGAGATCAACTTCGAGTACCAGTTCTTCCTGAGGCACATTGACCAGGGCTATCGCGCCGACTTGTGTGCCTGGGATTGGAAAGCCAAGTATACCCCCTGTAAAGGAAGTACACCCTTCACGGCCAAGGTCGAGGCCAACAAGGGCTGGCAGCCGTCTCGTATTTCCGTCGAGTCCGGCCAGTCCTACGACTTCTCGTCAAGCGGTACCTGGAAGACCAGCCCCACCGGAACGGCGGTCGATGCGGAAGGGGGCGAGGAGGGCGCAGGTCGCCTGGTGGGGATCATTTTCGACGAATACAAGCTGAGCGAACCGTTCAATCTGGGGAACTATGGTTCCTTCACCCCACCTCAAAGCGGCTGCCTGATGCTGCGCTGCGAGGACAAATGGCACGAACTCGCGGACAACAGCGGCAAATTGCAGGTCCGGTTGAAGATGACTGGGAAGGGGAATCCGCTCCCGATGCCGGAGGTTAAGGCGAATGCCAAGGAGACGCCTGCCAAGCCGGCGAAATCGAAAAAGGGGGATGCTGAGAAATCGACCTGAGTTCACGAGGGTTGTTCAGATAGCGAAACGTGGTTTGTTTTAATCGCACGCCGCACCCACTCTTTTCCCCGTAGGGGAAACTCTACGCGACTCCGGACCAAAATGGTCCCGCAAACATTCAATTTGCAGACTAAGCCAGTTTGCGAAGCGATTGCGGTCGGATATCATTACAGGGTCTGTTGCGATCGCGTTCAATGGAATGTTTTGAAGTTGCTCGACTGCCTGAAGATCTCCTGACTAGGCTGGAAGAGTTGCACGGAATCTCATTCGATCCGGTGATTCCCTGCGGCGCCAAAAGGAATGTCAGAGTTTCTAAAGAGAGATGCCCATGCCACGGCTGCGCCTGATGTTGATGGGACTCGGCTTGATTACTCTTGTGTGGTTGGCCCGTGAGGCGCCGCCGAGCGCTTATGCGCAAGTTCCCAATACCGCTGGTCAAAATAGCAATGGCGTCGGGGCGTCGATTGGACTGAATGTGGCGGATCGGGAACTGGTCCGCACCATCACCGATGCCGAGAAGTTTCTCAATGCGGGCGACGATGTGGCCGCGGTGGCACGTCTGGAATTCATCTTGAGTTTGCCTCAGGATGGATTTTTTCGCCCGCAAAATGAAACCGCCGGGCGGTTCATCAGTTTGAAGCAACAAGCCGAATCGCTGCTCACCAAGGCCTCACCTGCGACTCAAAAAATCTATGAGCAGCAATACGGTTCTGAGGCACGCAAGTTATTTGAACAGGCGGTCGCCAAGCGAGATCCGAAGACGGCCCAGGAAGTGGTCCGGCGATTCATGCATACGGCGGCCGGAGCTGAGGCCGCCTATTGGTTGGGTTCCTACCATCTTGATCGAGCCGATTATTCGTCGGCGTTGCAGTGCCTGGCCCGCTTGCGTCGGCTGCCGGCCGCGAAGAATTTTGAGCCGCTGCTGACGATGCGCGTCGCGTTGTGTCTGTATCGAACCGGTCGGCCCGAACGAGCGCAGGCCATGGTCCGTGAAGCGGCGGCGACATCAAAGGCTCCGATCCAAATTGGCGGACAGACACTGAAGCCGGGGGACACCGAGGCTCAAGTCGCCATGTGGCAGAAGGCGGTGGCCCCCCCACAGCAGCAACTCGCTGCGGAACCTACCGGGTGGCTGATGCAGCGCGGGAATGCCGAGCGAAACCTCTTGTTGCATTCCAGCCCCCCGATCGGAAAAAGTTTGTGGAACGTTCCACTTACCTTGTGGAAGACCTCGAGTGAAGGAGATCCCGAACAGGAAGCGACGATCAGTGTCACGCCGCAGCTGTTCGGCTTAAAGCAGGTGCATGTGGACAAGGGAGTCTTTCCGCTACCGGCCGCCGCTCCGCTGCTGATCAATAACGTCGTCGTGAGCCGTTTCTATGACCACCTGTCGGGATTTGATGCGAAAACGGGGCAGGAGATCTGGCGATCGGCTGAGAATGATCGCATTTTTCAGTTGTTATTCAAGAATCTCCAGAGCCCGGAAAAAATCGGGAATGGATTCAGCAATCGCATGCGGTCGCCACGCGAATATCTTTCTCTCCTGCTGCGGCAGCGGACTTGGGAAGATCTCACGTTCGGCGGCCTAAGCAGCGATGGGGAATATGTTTTCAGTATCGAGGACCTGGGGCTCCTCAATGATATCAGCCTGCAAATGGGTGGGGCGATCCAATCGCACCCGCTGATCATGCGCGACTACAACCGCCTGTGTGCCTACGAGGTTCGTACGGGCAAGTTGAAATGGGAACTCGGCGGACCGCGTGGAGATGTCACGTTGAACCTGCCGGGAACATTCTTCCTCGGTCCGCCGCTGCCTGTTGATCGTCAGCTTTACTGCGTCGTGGAAAGTCAGGCCCAGACGTTGCTGTTGTCGCTCGACGCACGCACGGGCAAGCAGTTGTGGTCGCAGTCGCTGTCGCAGCCAGCGGACGATCTGATGCGCGAACCGAATCGGCGTCGGGCGGGAACTTCGCCGGCACTCATGGGAGACATGCTGATTTGCCCGACCGGTTCGGGGTTGGTTGTGGCCGTGGATGTTGCGGCCCGTGCTCTCGCCTGGGCTTATCAATATACGGCCGCTCCGAGCACCGATCCGCGTGATCCGCGGAATATGCGTCGCCGGATGGCGGTGTTGGGAATTCCGCAGGTCGAAATGGATCCGTTGCGGGGCGCAGAAATCAATGAGTGGCAGGATGGCACGCCGATTGTCTCAGAAGGCCACGTCATTCTGACACCGCGTGACTCGTCGGAAATCCACTGCCTGACACTGGAAGACGGCAAGACGGTCTGGCGTCTACCGCGGAAAGATGCGTTGTATGTGGCCGCTGTGCAGAGTGGCTTGGTGATTGTCGTTGGATCGCGCAGCGTCGAGGCCCTCCATCTGGCCACTGGCAAGCCCGCGTGGCCGCAACCCGTGGCCTTGATGAATCAGTCGGGCCGCGGAATCGTCACGGAGAAGCACATTCTGTTACCGCTCGTCACGGATGAAGTCGCCACGATTGATTTGAAGTCGGGCCGCCCCTTGTCACGCGCTCGCGTGCATGAAAAGGGGGGACTCGGCAATCTGATCCCAGGGCCCGGGATTATCGTCTCGCAGACCGCGGAGAGTTTGTCGGTGTTCCGTACGTTGGATTCGGTTTCTGAGGAAACTAAGGTGCGACTCGCAAAGAATCCACAAGATCCCGAAGCACTCTCCCAGAGGGGTGAATTTCGATTGAGCCAGGGGGAACTGGTCACTGGCCAGGCTGATTTGCGGTTGTCGTTGAAGCTGCGGAAATCGGCAGACACCCAGACGATCTTGTTCGAGAGCCTGCTGCAGACTCTGCAGTCTGATTTTGCCACGCAGCGTCCGTTGCTCGCGGAACTCGA
>JAQGHS010000413.1 GCA_028291605.1 Planctomycetaceae bacterium
TTCTGACAAAGATAGTCGTTGATCGCTCCGCGATCATAACGCGAGCGTGCTTCAGGAGTCGAATCAGCTAAGAGCCTCGAAGCAAATTGAGGGTCGAAACCGCGAATGCGTTATGATCGCGGAGCGATCAACGACTTTCATTGCTCACGCCGCTGGTGCGGCCGCGGCTGCCGGCGCATCGGCTTTGAATTCCCAGGTGGCGAGTTTGCCGTGACCGGCTAGATACAGTGTGTCGGAGGTCTCATTCAGCACAAACGAGTGAATGTGCGTGGAAAACTTCTCCTGTTTGATGAGCTTCCCGTCCGCGGCACTGTAGAAGTTGATGAAGCCGCTGTGGTCTCCGCCCGCTCCCAGAATCCACTGCCCTTGGGGATCGAACGCCAGGCGTTCAATCAACCCCTTCAGCTTGTCGTCCTGAATTTCGTGAACCTTCTTGTTTTCACGCCAGTCGAAGATTTCCAACCGTGTGGGGCCGTCAAGGTGGTCAATATTTCCAATTTTGCCGATCCCACCAGCGGCCACGAGTTTATTGTCGGGTGAAAAGGCCACGCTACGGATCCCGCCGATCGAATGGCGGCGCTGCGACGGATCCCAAGTGTAGAGGCCGGGAGCCTCGACCGATCCCAGCTTTTTACCGGTCGCTAATTCCCAGATCACGATATGCCCCACTTTGTCACCGGTGACCAGTAGCGTGCTGTCGGCTGAAGTATTGCAGGCGAACAACATGCTGGGGTAATGGTTGGGTGTCAACGGCTGATGATCGCTCAGAGTATGCAGCAAGTCGCCGGTTTCTGCGTTCCAGACCTTGGCCAGCATGTCGTCCGCCACACTGATGACAAATTTGCCATCGGCCGTTGCGGTGACATTGCGAATCCACTTGGCGTGAGCGTTTTCGACAGCCTTAACGATCTGGCGGGTCTCGGCATCCCACCAAATCAATTTGCAGTCGTAGCCACCAGAGATCAGGCGTTTGCCAGCCAGCGCGACACCGGAGACATAGCTGGAATGTCCGTCCATCGCTTGCGATTGCGGCTTTTCCTCAGCGAAGTCAACGTGGTAGACCTTGCCGTCCGAAGCTCCATAGAACACCCGGCTGGTTTGTGGGACACGGGCCAGCGAGAAACAGATCTCGGGTCGTCCTAATTCCTTAACCAGCTTCAACTTTTGTGGATCTGCGGACATGCGGATTTCCTTGAGCGGAAAGTCATCGGTAGGGCAGGATTTCCTGATTCGCGGCGGGCAACTCCAGCGTCGATCTAGATCATAGCAAACCCGCGGGCTGATTTCGACGTCTGTTTATGGGATGGCGGAAAAGTCACGCCGGGTGGCCGCAGGTTTTTCATAAGTCCGATCCGCCCCATTGATTTTGATGGGACACATGGGACTTATGAGAGGGATGGGACTTATGGGATTTGAGGCTGGGGTGGATTTCTTTCGTGGCGCGAATTCGGATAGAATCCCAGTTGAGGAGTTCCGCGAGGAGTCCAATTACCGAGCGGCGGGGCTTTGAACAGTGTGTTCACTGCGTCTAGCCGCCAATCTTTTTCTGACAGTGGGTGAATTTGGCAACGGTGGTGAGTGTGCTCGCACTCCAGTCGTGTCATACCATTCCTGCACGATTTGTTGGAGTTCGACAATGCCTTTGGTTCCGATGCGACTGGTTCTGGATCACGCTGCTGCCAATAACTACGGTGTGGCAGCCTTGAATGTCAACAACATGGAACAGATCCAGGCCATCATGGAAGCGGCCCGGGAGACCGATTCGCCTGTCATCATTCAAGCCTCACGTGGGGCTCGCAGTTATGCTCAGGAAAACTACCTGCGACACTTGATGCTGGCTGCCGCGGAACTCTACCCCGAACTGCCGGTCGTGATGCATCAGGATCATGGCAACTCACCGTCGACTTGCTATAGCGCCATTCGTAACGGATTTACGTCGGTCATGATGGACGGCTCCTTGCTGGAAGATGCCAAGACCCCTGCCCCGTACGAATACAACGTGAAGGTGTCGCGTGAAGTCGTGCAGGTGGCTCATGCCTTGAATGTCTCGGTCGAAGGCGAAGTCGGTTGTCTGGGGACTGTTGGTCAGACCAAGTCAGACGCACCGAAGGTTGCCAGTACCGAACCGCATGACGCCGACCTCGAGCAAGAACCCGAACCGGAAATGGCTCACCTGACCGATCCGGACGAAGCCGAACGGTTCGTCGCCGAGACGAAGGTTGATGCTCTGGCTGTGGCGATCGGGACCAGCCACGGTGCCTATAAATTTACCGCTCAGCCGACCGGTGAAGTTTTGAAGATGTCGTTGATCGAAGAAATTCACCGTCGCCTGCCGAACACGCACCTCGTGATGCACGGCAGTTCGTCGGTCCCGCAAGAATTGCAGGACATCATCAACAAGAACGGCGGCAAGATTCATCAGACGTGGGGCGTGCCGGTTGAAGAAATTCAGCGCGGGATTAAGCACGGTGTGCGAAAAATTAACGTTGATACCGACAATCGCCTGGCGATGACTGCGGCGATTCGCGAAGTGTTCATGAAGTCTCCGGAGAAATTTGATCCGCGCGACTACCTGAAACCGGCTCGCGAAGCCATGAAGAAGATTTGTATTGCACGCATGGTCTCGTTTGGACAAGCCGGTAATGCCAGCAAGATGCGTGCGGCCAAGTTGTTCTAGAACTTGCAATTGATAAAGAGACTTGGTGAGCCCGGCGGCGTAAGCCCCTGGATTCCGCTGATGAAGAAGCCGGGGGCTTGCGCCACCCGGCTCGCCAAAAATGTCTCTTGATCGGAAGCGGTACCCCCTCCAAGGATGACGGACATGCGATCCACGGCCTTCGTTTTCGGGTTGGTTCTGGCTTTCGCGAGCTTGTCGTCATCCCCGGCACTGGCTGTGCCCCCCACGGCGGAGCAGGAAGCAAAAGAGGAACAAGCCTTTCAACAGGCGGCAGCGCTCGTCGCTCCGGCTGTGGTGAAGATCGAAACGGTCGGTGGATTGGACCGGGTCTCGGGGCAATTGGCAGCGACGGGCCCGACGACGGGTGTGATTGTCGCCGCGGATGGCTGGATTATTTCTAGTGCGTTTAACTTCATTACTCAGCCGGAACAAGTTCTGGTGACGCTGGCCGATGGACGTCGGTTGGCCGCCAAACTGGTGGCGACTGATCGTTCCAAAATGCTGACGCTGCTCAAAGTGGACGAGCAGAACCTGCCAATCGCGCAGGCGGCCCCTCCGGATGCCATGCGCGTCGGTCAATGGGCCATTGCGCTGGGGCGGACGTTGGAAGGCGAATCGCCCAGTGTTTCGGTCGGCATCATTAGTGCGTTGCGGCGGATCTGGGGCAAGGCGATTCAGACCGATGCGAAAATCTCACCGATCAACTATGGCGGGCCGTTAATCAATATTGACGGTCAGGTGCTGGGGATTCTGGTACCTCTCGCGGCACAGGCGAAAGACGACGCGGTGGCGGGGGTCGAGTGGTACGATTCGGGAATCGGCTTTGCCATTCCGCTGACCGACATTCACGGCACACTGGACCGATTGAAGCAAGGTCACGATTTGCTGGCCGGCCTGCTGGGCATCACGTTCAAGAGTCAGGACGAATTTGCTGGCGAAGCGACTTTGGATCGCGTTCGGTATGGCTCGCCGGCACAGCAGGCGGGCCTAAAAACGGGAGATGCCGTTCTCAGCCTCGATGGCAAAAAGATTTCGCGGATTGCTCAGTTCAGGCAGATCATGGGGACCAAGTACGCAGGTGACAAGGTCGTCCTCGTCGCCAAGCGCGGCGATCAGGAGATCACGGCGAATGTGACTCTAGTCGGCGAAATGGTGCCTTATGAATTCCCGTTCCTCGGGATTTTGCCCGCGCGGGTCAATTCCAGTCTGCCAGCCGATCCAGGAACGAAGATCCGGTCCGTCTGGAAAGATTCGCCCGCGGCTCAAGCGGGACTGAAGCCAGCCGATCAGATCCTGCAGTTTGGAGATCAAGCCGTGACTGACAGCTTGAATCTCCGGGACCGGATCAGCCGTGTCCGCCCCGGCGACACGATCACTTTATCCGTGAAAACTGGAACGGCCGAACCGCGAACGGTGACCCTCAAGCTGGGCAGTTTTCCGGATGCGGTTCCGGCAGAACTCGATCCCGCATTTATTGTCCCTCCAGAAAAAGCCGACAAACCTGCGGCCGAAGAGGAACCGAAGAAGCCCGCCACAGGCCTGATTACCGAAACATTTCCGGGACATGACCAGGATTACTGGGCCTATATTCCGCAAGACTATAATCCGGCTGCTCAGTACGGTTTGATCGTCTGGTTGCATCCGACGGGCGAGACTCATGAGGCGGCGGTGCTGAAAGCCTGGAAGGCGCATTGCGAAGAGCGAGGGATCATTCTGCTGGCCCCCAAGGCCAAATCGCCGATGGGCTGGACTGCCAATGAGGTGCAGTTCATCAAGGAACTCACGGAAGACTTTTTGAAGAAGTACTCGATTGACCGTCGCCGTGTCGCCATTCATGGGATGGGATCGAGCGGTGGGCTGGCATACGCTCTGGCGTTCCAGGAGCGCGCGATTTATCGAGCTGTACTTGTTATTCAAACGGTGCTGCGGTTGCCGCCGCCGGACAACGAGCCCGATTTCTCCCTGCAATTATTCCTCATTGGGGTGGAAAAAAATCCCTTGACCAAAGGGGTGAAGGCCAATGCCGATGCCTTGAGGAAACTGAAGTTTCCTGTCGTTTACCGGTTGCTGCCCGGAGATGGCACAGAATATCCGGCGCCGTCCGCGGTCGCTGAGTTCGCCCGGTGGCTGGATGTGCTGGATCGGATTTAATAGTGGGATAGGCTTCCAGCCTGTCAATCGCGAAGCGACAAAGCGGTAAACCAAGAGTATGTGGCGAGCAAAATGGGGATCGTAGGATGAATGGACTTCGGGTTTGTCACTTGAGGTGACAAATGACAGGCTGGAAGCCTTTCCCACGAGGAAGAATCCGGGGCCTTTTGGCACCCGGCTCACCCAGACCAGTAAAAGATATCGTCGTCGCTTACCACCGATCGGATTTTCGGAAATCTAAAACGAAACAGCCCGCTGACGACCGTGGTCGTCAGCGGGCTGTAATATCTCTCCTCGCTGAATCCGCAACGACTAGTTCGTTACATTGACAGTCGTCAGTACCGCAGCACTCGTGCCACCACTTCCATCAGTCAGCACCATGCGGAGCGTTCTCGGCAATGCGGTGAGGTGCCCCTTGGCCGTACCGAAGGTGATGTTCTTCATCAAGGCGGTTGTCGCTTCAATGCTGGCCGTGTTGTTGAGCGTAATCACCAGCGGATTGGAAGCTGTCCCACCGGTCGCGGTGCCAATCACCTGGCCACCAAAGGTAATCTTGCCCTTCTTGAATCCGATCAGTCCGTTACCAGTTCCCTGGTTACGAATCGAGATCTTATCTTTCGTACCGATGAACTGTCCCAGGTTCGTGACAGTGATTCGGCCACCGTTAAAGTTCAGGTTGTCGGCATCGGACAAGGTCAGCGAGTTTGGCGGACCGAAGGCTGCGACCGCATTCCCCTTGGTGCTGTTAATCGGAGTGGCTGCTCCACCGCCCTCTGCGGTGAATCCGATCGACGGGGCATCGTTCACATTTGCCACGTTGATGACGACAACCTTCGTGTCGGTCTTCTCGACACCGCTGTTGCCCGTGTTGCCTAGATCGTTGGCTTTCACAGTCAGTGAATCGGAGCCGAAGAAGTCGGTGAACCCACGATAGACGACGCCATTCGAACTGGCCAGAGTCGTATTGATGGCGGCAATCGATCCCACCAGGGTGACTTCTGCCGTTCCGTTATTCAAAATTTGCGAACTTGCCAGACCGTTGACCGCATCGTTGCGAACCACAATCGTGCCATGTGCGGCCGTCAACGTCACAATGATCGTGGCAACACCGGCGTCAGGATCTGCCACGGAAATCCCGGAGATCGTGAGATTCGTCTCTTCGATTGTCGACAACGGTCCAGCCGGCAGTGTGACCGCTGGCGGGGCGTTGTCGTCATTCAGAATTGTTCCCACGCCCTGCCCGTCAGCAATCGTCGCGTTGGACGGATTCGACAAGTTGACGAAGAACGATTCGTTGAACTCAGCGATGTCATCACCCTTGATGGAGACGATGACATTCTTGGTTGTCTCACCAGCAGCGAAAGTAATTGTTCCGCTGGCCGAGGTGAAGTCCAGACCCGCCGTGGCGGTCCCATTGCTGGTGGAATAGGCCACCGTCGAGGGCAGAGCGGTCGATCCCGTACGGGTGACCGTGAACATCATCTGAGTCGTTCCGGAATCCCCTTCCAGGACTTGGGCATCGCTGACCTGCACGCTGGGCAGGAAGTCGTCGTTGGTGATGACTCCCAGACCGGCGTTGTCGCCGATGACCACGTTGACGCCGTTTAACAGATTGACGAAGAAGTTCTCGTCACCTTCAACCGCCGTGTCACCGATCACGTTGACCGTAATCGTTTTGGATGTCTCGCCCGGGGCAAATGTGACTGTTCCGCCAGCATTCTGGAAGTCGCTGCCGATTTGTGCCTGGCCGGATGAGGTCGAATAGGTCACCGTCACCGGCAACGCACTCGGTTGTTGCAAAGTCAGAATGAAATCGATGGGTGTGACCCCCGAGTCACCTTCGGTCACTGTGGCATCGCTGATGACCACCGTCGGTTTCGGATCGTCATTGACGATCGTCACCGTTCGCTGTGTGTTGACAGCATTCACATTGCCAAAGCCGGACAGATTGACCGCGAACGTTTCATCCAGTTCGTACAGGGTGTCGCCGTTAATCGTGACGTTGATGGTCTGACTGGTCACACCAGGTTGGAAGGTCAGTGTCCCGGTCTGTGAGATATAGTCGTTGCTGCTGTTGTTGTTGGGATCATTACCATTGATCGCGGTGCCGTCCGATGTCGAGTAGTTCATCGTCACCACTTTACCACTGGGTACCGACAGCGAAACCGTGATCACGGCCTGGGTCGAACCTGCCTGGCCTTCACTGATCGTCAAGTTGTTGAAGATCAAGGTCGGAGTCGAGTCATTATCGCCGATCGTCCCGATCGGATCCGGGCCGAAGTAATTCGCGTTGGTCGGATTCGAC
>JAQGHS010000414.1 GCA_028291605.1 Planctomycetaceae bacterium
AGTCGGCTCCGGTGCGCGGCAGTGTCTCGACGAACTTCTCGATGGCCGGCCGACTCCCCAAAAGCTCGCTCGAGACCACGCCGGCGTTGCCGAAGCCATTCGCTGCGGTTGGGCTGATGTCGGGGTCTGCCTGAAACTAAGTGCCGAAGAAGCCGGGTTGGAGTTCTTGAGCGTCCGCCACGAAACATACGACATTTGTTATCGGGCCGAGTTTGAACCTGATCCGCGATTTCAAGCCTTGCTGACCGTCTGCCGCGCGCCCGGCTTCCGAAAACTGTTGGGCGAGTTGCCCGGCTATGAAGTTGCCCACACCGGTGAGTTGGAGTCCATCTGATGAAGGCCCAGACGATTTTGAAACGCTCAAGAACATTTGCAGCGAGCTTGCTGCCTGTCATCGTTTTGGCGCTCAGTTGTGGCGGTTGCCAACCCGCGGCGGCTCCGCCGGCACCACCACCAGTTGCCGCACCACCGGCCGCCGCACCAACCGCATCCTCAGCGACAGTCGACGCTCCGAAAACGGCCGACCCAGCCGCGAACACATCGACCACGGCCGAGCCCACGACCAAGACCGCGGATGCAAAGGCGACCAAACTCGTCGTGGCCATGGCGGCCGATTTGCGATTTGTCTCCGTCGAACTGCAAAAGGAATTTGAACAGCAGACGCCCGGGATCACGATTGAGCCTATCTTCGGAGCGTCCGGAAAACTGTTCGCTCAGATCGAGAATAAGGCACCGTTCGACATCTTCTTGTCGGCAGACGTCCAATTCCCCGAGAAGCTGGCTGAGGGGGGGCTGACGAAAAAGGATTCGCTATTTCGATATGCGATCGGACATATTGTCCTGTGGGTCAGGAATGATTCTCCACTGCCTATTGAAGAAAAAGGAGCCGAGATTCTGAAAGACCCGCAGCTCAAGAAAGTCGCGATTGCCAATCCCAAAACCGCACCCTACGGTCGGGCCGCAGAAGCCGCACTGAAAAAACTCGGTCTCTATGATGAGATTCAAAGCAAGCTCGTGCTGGGGGAAAATATCGCTCAAGCAGCACAATTCGCAGAGACGGGTGCCGCCGACGCAGCCGTGATTGGACTGTCATTCGCCTCGGCTCCCGAGTTTTCCAGTAAAGGAAAATACTGGAAGTTCCCGGCAGATTCGTTCCCCCCATTGGTTCAGGGAGGAGCGATTCTCGAGCAAACCCAACATCCCGAAGCCGCGAAGAAATTCTGCGACTACCTGCAATCGCCTGGTGCCCAGGAAATCTTTAAGAAGTACGGTTTTGGATTGCCCACTGCCCCATAAACTCAATCCTGCAACAATCATGACCTGGGCGAGCCCGGTGGCGTAAGCCCCGGGATTCCCCAGTTCGTTACTGGCTATGATCACTAATAATCTGGGGGCTTACGCCGCCCGGCTCGCCAGATCATCTTTTTTGGCGGTACTGAGTTGGACCTCGTCGCTCTACGATTGACGCTGCTACTGGCCTGCTGCACGACTGGCGTGTTATTGGTCATCGGGTTACCGCTCGCCCATTGGCTGGCCCGCTCACGGAGTCCATGGAAGTGGTTGGTCGAAGCGGTCGTCGCCCTGCCGCTGGTTTTGCCACCGACTGTGCTGGGTTTCTATCTCTTATGGTGTACCAGCCGGAGGAGCATGTTCGGCCAGGCTTATGAATCACTGACGGGGCAGATGTTGCCGTTTACCTTTACGGGCGTGCTCGTGGCATCAGTAATTTACAATCTGCCGTTTGCCGTGCGACCATTTATCGCCGCATTTTCCGCGGTCGATCGACGCTTATTGGAAGCCGCCTGGTGCCTGGGCAGTTCCCGCTCGCGAACTTTCTGGCGGGTGACCATGCCCTTGGCGTGGCCCGGAATCCTATCTGGAATGGTGCTGACTTTCGCCCATACCTTCGGCGAATTTGGTATCGTCTTAATGATCGGCGGCAACATCCCAGGAGTCACCCGGACCCTCTCGATTGCCATCTTCGAAGATGTGGATTCGCTGAATTATGCGGCTGCGGGGCAGACGTCCTTCGTCCTGCTGGTCTTCGCGTTTCTGATGCTCGCTCTGGTGCATGCCTTACAAAGAAGGATGCCCCAGGTATGAGTCCGTGGATGGATGCAGTGTTCACTAAATCATATCCAGGCGTCTCAATTCGAGGTGAACTCAATTGGGCCGATCGCCCCCGCCGTGTCACCGCCCTCTTCGGTCCTTCCGGCTGTGGCAAGACAACCGTGCTGCGCTGCCTGGCGGGACTGGAACGACTCGACGCTGGAGTGATCCGCGCGTTTGGGCAGACTTGGAGTGATCCAGGACAACGCATCCACGTGGCGCCGCAACACCGCGGAGTGGGCTTTCTGTTCCAGGACTATATGTTGTTTCCGCACCTCAACGTGCGTGACAACGTGGCATTCGGCGCTCCCTCGCAGCCGGATCAGCGAGCACAAGTCGATCAGCTTCTCCAGCGATTTCAATTGGCAGGTTTGGACCGACGGTTTCCTCGCGAACTTTCCGGCGGCCAGCAACAGCGAGTTGCCTTGGCGCGTGTTCTCGCAGCGCAACCCCGGTTGCTCTGTCTCGATGAACCCCTCTCGGCACTGGATGGGCCAACCCGGACCCACCTGCGAATCGAGTTACGAAAGTGGCTGCGTGAGTTCCAGTTGCCGGCACTCATCGTCTCGCATGATGCCATCGACATTCAGGCGCTGGCTGACGATCTGATCGTGATGAGTGATGGGCAAGTGCGACAGTCGGGGCCGGTCGAAGAGGTCTTGCACCAGCCGGTGGACATCACCGTCGCCAGGATCGTCGGTTTCGAAAACTTTGTACCGGTAAAAGTGGAGCAACGTGACTCCGAAGGCTTGTCGGTCGAACACGTCGGCTGGCGATTCCGCGGACTTGATCAGTTGCGTTCCAGTAACACATCGGAAGGGATCGCCTGCATTCGCGCCGAGGACCTCCGCCTGCGGAAAATCAACGCGGATGAAGCCGCATCCTTAGCGACGATTCTGGAATGCATTCCCGAAGGAGCGATGCTTCGAGTCCGTCTGAAGCTGCCATCGGGGCAAATCCTGCAAGCCCTGGTCCCGCGTTCGACAGAATTTCGGAGCGGTGAGACGGCATCGATCGATCTCGTAGTCAATGCCGCAGTGATTGTCTGCAAAGATAGTCGTTGATCGCTCCGCGATCAGAACGCGATCAAAGTGGCCGGGTCGGATAAGGGAAGAGGTTCGAGTCTAAATCAGGCTCGCCAATGCGACCGCGTTCTGATCGCGGAGCGAGCAACGACTATCTTTGCCCCATCTTGATACTTTCTTAATGCCACGCGTCCAACTCTTGACGCCTATTTGACGTCCAGCTGCGTATCCTTATACCAACTCATTGAAGCAACACCAATGAGCGGCTTGCCGTGGCTCTGAATGCCGTTGCCCACAATGCCCGAGGAATTCGAAATGAATCCGATGCATGTTCTGGCCGGAGTCGTCGCCGTGCTCCTGCTGATCTATCTCATCGTCGCGATGCTGAAACCGGAGATTTTTCCATGATTCCCATGACCGCCAGTGGACTGACACAAATCGTATTGTTTCTGCTGGTACTGCTGTTGGCCGTCAAACCCTTGGGTTGGATCATGGCTCGGGTCCTCAGCGATCCCGCCGACGGTCAGCAACCAGTGCTCAGCCGTGGGGAAAGTTGGATTTACCGCATCTGCGGCATCCGCCCTCAGATCGAGATGACCTGGGTTGAATACTCCATTTCCGTGCTGATGTTTAACGGAGTGGGGCTGCTGGTAGTCTGGGGCATCCAACGCTTGCAAGGCTGGCTGCCGGCCAACCCGCAACATTTCGACGCTGTCCCAAATGACCTGGCCTGGAATACGGCCATCAGCTTTGCCACGAATACGAACTGGCAAGCCTATGGCGGTGAAACGACCATGAGTTACTTCACGCAGATGATAGCGTTGACCGTGCAGAACTTCGTGTCGGCCGCGACGGGTATTGCCGTCCTGGCGGCATTGGCTCGCGGCTTCGTCCGAAATACTTCGCAGACGATTGGAAATTTCTGGGTCGATATGACCCGCTCGACAATTTATATCCTGCTGCCATTGTCAGCCGGCCTGGCATTGCTGCTGGTTTCACAAGGTGTCGTTCAAACATTCGAACCGTATCGAACCGTCACCCTACTGGAGCCGACAGTTGGTGCCGATGGGCAGCCCGTCACCACGCAGACACTCGCCCTCGGACCGGCAGCGTCACAAGTTGCTATTAAGCAGCTCGGTACTAACGGAGGTGGATTCTTTAATGTCAACTCGGCTCATCCGTTCGAGAATCCGACTCCGTTGACCAACTTCCTGGAAGTGATCTCAATTCTGATCATCTCAGCCGCGTTGTGCTTCACCTTCGGAATGTTAATCAAAGATCGACGACAAGGATGGGCACTGTTGGCCGCCATGACCATTCCGTTCGCGTTCTTACTCATCTGCTGCTATTGGGCCGAACAACAACCGAATCCTCAATGGAGCTCACTGGGTATCGAAGCGACCGCTAACGCCGAGCATTCCGGCGGCAACATGGAAGGCAAAGAACAGCGATTTGGCATCGCCAACTCCACCATTTGGGCTGTCGCCACCACGGCTGCGTCGAATGGCTCGGTCAATGCGATGCATGATTCGTTCTCACCACTGGGTGGACTCATTCCCATGTGGCTGATGCAGTTGGGTGAGGTTCTGTTTGGCGGAGTTGGATCGGGATTGTATGGACTGGTGCTGTTCGCCCTGATCGCGGTGTTTGTGTCGGGATTGATGGTCGGCCGCACGCCGGAGTACCTCGGCAAGAAGATCGAAGCGTTCGAGATCAAGATGGCCATGATCGGCATCCTGATTCCGTGTGCTTTCGTCCTGATCGGAACTGCGGTCGCCGTCTCTGCGACCGTCGGCAAGTCCAGTGTCTTCAATCCCGGGCCGCACGGGTTTAGTGAGATCCTGTATGCATTCTCCTCAGCGTCGAACAACAACGGCAGTGCGTTTGGCGGCTTGAACGCGAACACTCCGTTCTACAACTACGCCTTGGGACTGGCGATGCTGTTGGGACGTTATGGAGTCCTGGTCCCCGTCCTGGCAATCGCCGGGTCATTGGCCTCGAAGAAGATCACACCGCCCTCAGCGGGCACGCTGCCGACACACACTCCCCTGTTCGTCGGATTGCTGATTGGAACCGTAATGATTGTGGGTGCTTTGACCTTTGTCCCCGCTCTGGCTTTAGGGCCTGTTGTTGAACACTTAACGCTGAACCAAGTTCCAAAGGCACCTTGACCGCACAAACAAAGGTGAGCCGGGTGGCGTAAGCCCCCGGATTCTTCACTGGCATCAACACCGACGCTAGCAGCGTCGGCCATGGAATCCGGGGGCTTACGCCGCCCGGCTCGCCTGACAACGCTTTTTTGCGAAGCTGATTTGGACATCTACTAGTTCCAAGCTGGAAATAACAATATGAGTACGAAACATCTCCCACCCTCGATGTGGGATCGAAAACTAGTCCGCGAAGCAATCCACCAGTCGTTCCTCAAGCTGACCCCGCGGGTGCAGATTCGCAATCCTGTCATGTTTGTGGTCTATGTCGGCTGCTTCCTGACGACCCTGCTGTGGCTGCAGTCTGTGCTGGGACACAGCGAAGAACCAGCCTCTTTCATTCTGGGCATCACCCTTTGGCTGTGGGTCACCGTACTCTTCGCAAACTTTGCCGAAGCCCTCGCCGAAGGGCGTGGCAAAGCTCAAGCTGCCAGCCTGAAGAAGGCCCGGCAGGATGTCTCCGCACGGCGCGTATCGGAAAAGAACAAGCAGATTTCCGAAGAAGTTTCGGCCCACGATTTGCGTTCCGGCGACCTCGTCATTGTGAAGGCCGGCGAAATTGTTCCGGCCGATGGTGAAGTCGTGGAAGGTGTCGCCTCGGTCGACGAGAGCGCGATCACCGGTGAAAGTGCCCCGGTGGTCCGGGAAAGTGGCGGCGACCGCAGCGCCGTGACCGGCGGTACGAAAGTGGTCTCGGACTGGTTGATTATTCGGGTCACCGTCAAGCCAGGCGAAAGTTTTCTCGATCGCATGATCGCCATGGTCGAAGGAGCCCAACGTCAAAAGACGCCGAACGAGATTGCACTCAGCATTCTGCTCGCCGCCCTGACGCTAGTCTTCTTGCTGGCCACGGCGACGCTTCTGCCGTTCTCCATCTACAGCGTGGAACAAGCGGGCCAAGGCCGCGCCGTCACGGTTACCGTGCTGGTGGCCTTGCTGGTCTGTCTCGCCCCCACCACGATCGGTGCATTGCTGTCGGCGATCGGTATTGCGGGCATGAATCGACTCAGCCAGGCCAACGTGATGGCCATGTCAGGCCGCGCTGTCGAAGCGGCCGGTGACGTCGACGTACTGCTGCTCGATAAGACCGGAACCATCACACTCGGCAATCGACAGGCGGCCGAGTTTATTGTGGCCGACGGGGTTTCACCGGAGGAGCTCGCAGCGGCGGCTCATTTGTCGTCGCTGCCCGATGAAACTCCCGAGGGCCGCAGCATCGTGGTCCTCGCCAAGCAACTGCACGGTATCCGCGCCGTGAACCTGGAAGCCATTGGAGCGACATTCGTCCCGTTCACGGCGCGGACGAGAATGAGCGGCGTGAATTCCACGGACCGTGAAATTCGCAAAGGTGCAGCCGACGCCGTTGAAGGCTATGTGCGGTCGCAAGGAGGAGCATTCCCTACCGGAGTCAAGTCGATTGTCGAACGTGTTGCCAAGCAGGGTGGTACACCACTCGTCGTTGCGGAACGGGCCCGGGTGTTGGGCGTCATCCATCTTAAGGACGTCGTTAAAGGTGGAATCGCCGAGCGTTTCGCGGAATTGCGACGCATGGGAATTAAGACCGTGATGATCACGGGCGACAATCCCCTCACCGCGGCTGCCATTGCGGCGGAAGCAGGGGTCGATGACTTCCTTGCCGAAGCAACGCCGGAAGCCAAGTTGCAGATGATTCGGGACTATCAGCAGGGAGGCCGGCTGGTGGCGATGACCGGTGACGGTACGAACGACGCCCCGGCACTGGCCCAGGCCGATGTGGCCGTGGCCATGAATTCAGGAACCCAGGCGGCCAAAGAAGCGGGCAACATGGTGGACCTCGATTCGAATCCCACAAAACTGATTGAGATCGTGCGGATCGGCAAACAGTTGTTAATGACCCGCGGATCGCTGACGACATTCAGCATCGCGAACGATATTGCCAAATACTTTGCAATCATCCCGGCTGCATTTGCGACAACGTTTCCGGTACTCAAGGCGTTGGACATCATGCAACTGACAACGCCCAGCAGTGCTATTTTGTCGGCCGTGATTTTCAATGCGATCATTATCGTATTCTTGATTCCATTGGCGTTAAATGGAGTCAAACATGTGGCGTTGGGAGCTGGAGAACTCTTATGGCGAAATCTGGTGATCTACGGGTTTGGCGGGCTGATCGTCCCGTTTATCGGAATTAAGTTGATCGACCTTGCATTAGCAGCGTTGCACTTGGCGTAGCCCCTCTCGCCACCGGTCTATGCCGCCGGCGTCGCCTATATCCAGTCTAAGAAAGTGAATCATGTTGTTCAGAGCTTTAAGAATCTCAATTGTGATGCTCCTGGTCATGACCGGCATTACTGGAGTGCTCTATCCTTTCGCCATTACGGTCATCGCCAATACGTTGTTCGTCCACCAGTCCCGAGGCAGCGTCCTGACTGAGGGCTCACATTCCATCGGTTCCGAGTTGATCGGGCAAGCGTTTACCGATCCGGCCTATTTCTGGTCGCGCCCCTCGGCAACCGGTCCGGTTCCCTACAATGCAGCGGCTTCCTCGGGCTCGAATCTCGGGCCATCCAATCCCGCGCTGCAAACAGCAATTCACGAGCGGGTCCAAAAACTTAAGGACGCCGGTGGCTCGCAGACCATTCGGATCCCAGTGGATTTGGTCACAGCATCCGGCAGCGGACTCGATCCGCACATCAGTCCGGCGGCCGCCGACTACCAGATCCTGCGGATCGCTCAGAAGCGTGGAGTTTCTGAAGCCGACGTCAAGCAGTTGGTGACCAAGTATACTGAAGGGCGACAATTGGGATTATTGGGAGAGCCTCGGGTGAATGTCTTGAGATTGAATGTCGCATTGGATCATGCGTTTCCGTTGAAGAAGGCACGCGCCACTGAATGAAGCCTCCTTCAAAGCAAGGTATGGTGGTTGAGCCGGAGAACTCGTGGTGGGCAGTACTCGGAACGATCGTTGTGGATCGCTAAGCGATTGAAATGCGTCGTGGTAGCGAGGCTGGATTAGCATAGTGCTTCGTCTCTTATACATCCCGGCAAGTGCGGACGCGTTATGATCGCGGAGCGATCAACGACTATCTTTGTCAATGAGTCTCATCGCTATGGATGATTTACGCCCGAATCCGGAAGCCTTGCTGGCCAGTGTGCAAAATGAGTCCGCACGCGCGCACCGGGGGCGATTAAAAATCTTCTTCGGCTATGCGGCAGGGGTCGGTAAGACATTCGCCATGCTGCAGGCTGCGCAGCGCGAGCTGGCCGAGGGTCGCGAAGTGATTGTCGGTTATGTGGAGCCCCATAACCGTCCGGAGACTGAAGCGCTGCTCGTCGGCTTGGAGCAACTTCCGACGCTCAGCATCCCCTATCGCGGAGTCACGCTGCGCGAATTTGATCTGGATGCCGCGCTCGCCCGACATCCAGACTTGTTGCTGGTCGACGAACTGGCCCACTCCAATGCGGAAGGATGTCGTCACTCCAAACGCTGGCAGGATGTCGAAGAACTCCTGGCGGCTGGCATCAACGTTTACTCCACGTTGAATGTCCAGCACTTGGAAAGCCTGAATGATGTCATTGCACAAATCACCGGGGTCACCGTCCAGGAGACCCTTCCGGATCACGTGTTTGAGCAAGCCGAAGAGATTGAACTGATCGATCTGACGCCTGAGGAGCTGGTGGAGCGACTGCGAGAAGGTAAGATTTATCTGACGGCGCAAGCCGAGCGGGCTCTCCGGCATTTTTTCCAACGTGCCAATTTAACGGTACTGCGTGAGCTGGCCTTGCGTCAGTCGGCCGACCGCATTCACGCCGACGTCCAATCTGAACGACAGACTCAACGAACCGGCCGTACCTGGCCTACTCATGAACGATTAGTGGTCTGCGTGGGGCCCAGCCCGACCTCGGCCAAGGTCATTCGGAGCGCCAAGCGGATGGCGATGGGCTTGCGTGCCGAATGGATTGCCGTCACCGTGGAGACCTCGCAGACGCTCCACATGAGCGACGATGCGCGTGAGCGACTGGGGGCGAACCTCAGATTGGCCGAGGATTTGGGGGCCGACTCGCGGATCTTGTCGGGGACGGATGCCGCCGAGGAAATCGTCAGCTTTGCGAGGGAAAGCAATGCGACCAAGATTGTCGTGGGCAAGCCTCTGCAGTCCCGCTGGCAAAGTCTGTGGTCTGGATCCCTGGTCGAAGACTTGCTGCGGCTGAGCGGCGATATTGATGTCTATATTATTCGGGGCGTCGGCGAGCCTCAACGAGGTGGTCGGCCATCGAAGTCGATCAATCCGCAAACCAACTCGACCGGATATTTGATCGAGCTGTTGGCCACAACCGCAGCAAGTTGCCTGGGTGCCCTGCTGTTGCGGTGGCACGTGACTGAAGCAAACATTGTGATGGTGTTTCTCGCCACGGTGCTGTTTACGTCGGCTCGCTATGGTCGCGGGCCTGGTATTCTGGCCTCCGTGTTCGGGGTGCTGGCGTTCGACTTCTTTCTCATCCCGCCCTATTTGACATTTGCTGTTGCCGACGCCCAATACGTACTCACGTTCCTAGTCCTGCTGGCAGTTTCATTGACCACCAGCCATCTCACGGCCCGCTTACGCGAGCAAGTGGAAGCATCGCGGTTACGCGAACGTCGGACCGAGGCCCTCTACAAATTGGGAAAACAACTTTCGGGAGCCATGGGGACCGACTTCCTGTTGTTGATGGCAGGGCAGCAATTATCACAGACATTCGGAGGCGAATGGGCCGTTCTGCTGCCGGATGACAAGAATCATTTGAGTGCCCGATGGTCAACTAGGAACTCTCCCGCCATTGATACCAATCTGTCCGCGGTGGCGACTTGGAGTTTTGAGCACAACAAGCCGTGCGGCCGGGGTACCGAGACACTGCCGAACGTGGGGGCCTTGGTTGTTCCGCTGTCCGGTTCACAGCGAACGGCGGGCGTCCTGATCGGCTGGGGCGCAGCCGCCGAGCTCTGGTCTCTACCTGATTCTCGACGGCATTTGGAGACGGCCGCCGGCCTGATTGCGCTGGCGCTCGAGCGGGATCGATTGACGATCGAAGCTCGCCAGTCAGAGCTCGACGCCGAATCCGAACGTCTGCGAAATGTTCTATTAAACTCGCTTTCACATGATCTGCGGACACCACTGGCTGTCATAGCGGGAGCCAGTAGCAGCCTGCTGCAGCGATCTGCAGGAGCCGTCTCGGGTTTGGACCGGGAGCTGTTACAGACGATTTACGAGGAATCGGACCGACTCTCTAAGCTGATCGATTCGCTGTTGCAGATTACTCGTATCGAAGCGGGTGGCGTCCATGTGCAGAAGGAGTGGAACGTTCCGGAAGAGGTTCTTGGCGCCGCGATACGACGTGTGCAACAGCAGTTTCCGCGGCGCGTTTTCGAGCTTGAGGTCCCTCCTGACTTGCCATTAGTCCCGATGGACGCGGTGCTGATCGAACAGGTCTGTTTTAACTTATTAGAGAATGCCTGCCGCTATTCGCCCGTTGAGACTCACATTCAGCTCACCGCCAGCATCGTGGGGGCTGACCTTCAGATCTGCGTCGCAGATCGCGGCCCCGGCCTGGCGACGGATGAGCTGGAGCGAGTCTTCCAGAAGTTCTATCGAGGCAGCGCGGTTCCGCTGGGAGATCAACGTGGTGCGGGGTTGGGCCTGGCGATCTGCCAGGCAATCATCATGGCACACCATGGAACGATCCGCGCCGAAAATCGTCAAGGAGGCGGGGCACTGTTCTCGTTGACCTTGCCCCGCGGAGACAATCCACCGATGATCACTGATGTGTAGCCACGTTCGCCAGAACGTGGGTGATATCTGCATTTACCCCACGCTCTGGCGAGCGTGGCTACAATTGTGCCGTGATCTGGATTGGCATGACTTCGACGCGTCTGCTCGTGATTGAAGATGAAGCCCCGATTCGCAAATTCTTGCGAGCCGCATTGGCCGATGCCGACTATGCATTGGATGAGGCGGAAACGGGTGCTCAAGGGCTGCGGCTCGCGGCGTCCAATCCCCCCGACGCGGTGATCCTGGATCTTGGTCTGCCAGACCTGGATGGATTGGAAGTCCTCAAACGTTTACGCGATTGGTACGCCCCGCCCATCATTGTCTTGTCTGCTCGCGGCCAGGAACGGGACAAGGTCCAGGCACTTGATCTGGGAGCTGACGACTACCTGACCAAGCCGTTTGGCATTGGTGAACTGCTGGCACGGATTCGAGTCGCCTTACGACATGCCACCAGAAACGGTTCACCCTCAGGATCGGTCCACGAACAAGGTGACTTGCGGATCGACTTCGAAGCCCGGCGGGTCTACCGTGCGGGGAACGAGATTCACCTCACGCCCATCGAATATCGCCTGCTGACGACGTTGATCAAGCACGCGGGGAAGGTCTTAACCCATCGTTTCCTGCTGAAAGAAGTCTGGGGACCGGAAAATGTCTACGAGACGCATTACTTACGGGTCTTCATGGCGAACCTGCGGCGTAAGCTGGAAGCAGATTCGGCGCGGCCGGTCTATCTGCTGACTGAGCCGGGGGTAGGATACCGGTTTGCCGATGCGACGTAACCTTGCTACTGATCGGTCAGCACGACCACTTGCGATCCAGGATAATAGATCTCCAGGATCTGCAGAAAATTCTTGCCGGACCGAGCCAGCCCGCGTGCTCCCCACTGGCAAAGACCGACCCCGTGACCATGTCCGGCACCTTTAAAGACCCAGTTGGTCCCATCTCTTTCGATCTGAAAATGATGGCTATAGAGATCGCTGGTGCCAATTGCGCGGCGGAATGCTGTGGCAGGCATTGTCAGGGTCTGTTTGCCGTCGGACATCTGGACTTCGGCCACTCCGCCAGCATGCGGCACGGGACCGATAGTGACTGACTTCAATGTCCCAAATTTTGTTTCCTGAGCTGTCCAATACTTTTGGATTCGCGATTGCAGGTCAGCGTTGGTCACTGTGGCCTGCCACTGATACAGCGGAGATTCCGAACACCATTGGCACGGGACGCTCTGATGAGGCGGCGCAGCATCGGAAAAGAAATCGCTGCCCAACGATGTACTTCCGCCGCAGACTGCAGAGTAATAAGTGCAAAACAGGTGGCCTTGATCGGTGCATACCATGCCTGCGGTTTCATAGGCGATTTGCCGGCTGTCGTAACTGTCTCCGGCCAGGAGTCGACCATCGCTGCTGCGGTAGCGGCGGCCGTTATATTTCTGGCTGCGCGTCGTCGCGTACAAGTCAAACAAGGCACCGCGCCGGGCCGTCTGCATTTGAGCGAGCGCGTAGCTGCGCGCGACCACAGCCTGTGCCTTGCGAGCTTCCGTGCCGAATTCGGTCGGCATTTCAGAATCGACGACCCCGCCGATGTAGTCTTCCAGGGGCACGACATTGACGATTAAGACTCGTCCACCAGACTGTCGGATCAACTGGATCTTGCCGCGATATTCGCGATCTCCAACCCAAGCGGCGCCTTCGCCGTCCGGAACGATTTCAATCCTCGGGACCGGCAGGACCTGTGTTCCTATTCGGAATCCATTTGCAGTCAGACTGACCGTCGTCTTGGGCAAGCGCTCCAAACGCAGCAAAACCTGCTGACTGCCCATCGGGGACACCCGGAACGGGCCATCGACTTGCAACGTCGCAGTCGTGACGGACTCTGGAGTGAGCGAGACACGGACGGCGGGGAGGCGGGCGACTCCCAGAGGCGGTTTCAGTTCGAGCTTGGCACGTCCGCCTCGTTTGCCTGGCAAGATCAACAGGCCGATAAAAAGAAGGAGCGTCACCCCAGCGATCAGCCACTTCACCGTGGGTCTGAGCATGGGGTAACGCTCCTGTAGAGTGTCGTTGATCGCTCCGCGCTCATACGTCTTCGTCATTGCGACGCTGAACTAGCTTAGAAAGTCGAAACCTATTCTACCTCGCTACTGCGAATGCGTTTCGTTCGCGGAGCGAACAACGACTTTCATTGCAGTCGCTTCGCGATCAATCGCCACGCAACTTGAGACCCAGATCCGTCAGCTTGCTGCGGACTTCGTTCAATGAGGTCACGCCGAAGTTCTTGCTTTCGAGCAATTCTTCTTGGCTTCGTTGGCAAAGTTCGCCCAAGGTCGTGATTCCCAACCGAGACATACACTTGCGAGCTCGCACCGACAGGTTGAGGTCGGCGACGGGGCGGCCCATCAAGGCCTGTTCCTGCGGCGACAACGCTTCGTTGCGGTAGTAGTCGCGAGACTTGTCCTTGGTCGTGTGGAGGGCCTGGCCCAGCGACAGTCCCTTGGATTCCAACATCAGCTTGATTTCGTTCAGCGACGTATCGCCGAAGTTCTTGCTGCCGAGCAATTCCTGCTCGGTGATCTTCGTGAGGTCGCCCAAGTTGCGGATGCCCATCTTCTGCAGGCAGTTGCGGGCTCGCACGGACAGTTCGAAATCGGTGACGGGAATCTCCAGCAACTGGCCGATGCGGGCCTGATTGCGGAGCGATTCTTCGTCGTAGTACATGCCTTGAGCCGCGTCGATATCCTTCAGATACAACCGAGCCCGAGCGTGTGCGGGATTGGATTCCAACACGCGCTTGAAGCAGTAGGCGGCAGCGGGATAGTTTTCGAGGTCCTCGTACAGCAAACCGAGGTTCATCATCGCACCGAGGTGCAACGGCGGACGGGACAAGGATCGCTCGTAGAGACGAACGGCTTCTTCGTCATTACCACGCAGCATGTTCTCACCGGCGAGTGAGAACAACGCCTTGGAGTGGTACGGGTCCATGTCGACGGCCCGTTCGAAATATTCGACGGCACCGTAAGTATCGCCCCGGTCGGACAGGATGCAGCCCATCTGATAGGAGTACTCGGCCTTTGTCGCGCCACCCATGGAGGCCGAACTCTGAACCAGCTTCTCGGCTTCATCGAGGCGGCCCATGGCCCGAACCGCGCCGGCGCGGCTCAGACGGCAGTCGACGGCATCTGCGCCGCCCTTTTCGGCTGCTTCGAATTGTTCGGCCGCTTCGGCGTACCGTTCCAATCCGAGGAGTGTCTGACCGTCGAAGAACTGTGCAACTGCGTCTTTATCGAGTGCCGATAGCATTTCGTGAGCTCTGGAATGTTGACCTAGAACGTAGTGAGTGACGCCAACTTTGGCCCGTAATTTTGTTGACTTGTCGCCGGTGAGGACTTTTTCTTCGATGGATTGGAATTCCAGGCGAACTTCTGCGTATTGACTGCGGGCAATCGCCCGCTCTAACTGCCGGGCCTGTTCGAAACCGAACGGGCCATCGCTTTGCAGGAGTTCGCGAACATTCACTGGAGTCGTCGCTGCCAGTAAACTTTCCTTGCTGCGTGTCATCCGCCAACGCTCCCCACTCAAAAATTAAGCAATCCCAGCTAATCCGGTGGTAGCGACCGCTGTCGCTGACCAACCACAGGACTTTCGCTTAAAGATTACGGCGCCTAAAACTTACGGTTTGAGTTTCAAGACTTTCAGCGCTCCGGTGTGAACCGGTTCGCAAACCGGTAAAGTATATCGACCGGCAGACTCGATGCAAGTCGCAGCAGTCAGATAGACGTCCGTTGATCTGAAATCAACCGCGCACCTGATCGGCACGCCAGGCAGAAAAGACAAAACCGGGCTCATTCGCGTTCTTCAGCGGGTAAGTGCTGAGGACCTTGGATCGACTGAGGTGAGTTCGGACATCGATTCGGACTTCCTCGATCGCCGCTTCGTCGAGGCGTTCGTGGGGATATTGTTGCTTTACCAAGTCGATAATCAAGTCGATCGGATTCGCGGTCGACGGTTGTTTGGCCTCATCCGCAGGTTTCTTCTCCGGTTTTGCAGGATCTGCCGCCGGGAGGGCCGCTCCCGAAAACACGGATCCGACCGCCACCAAACTGGCAAATTCGCGACGCGTCAACGGTTCTGCCATCAGGTTCCCTTTTGGCTTTGGGAAATTTGGGCTGGATTGTGAATGATCGTACCAAATCGCGGCCCCTCCGAGAAGCAGCGATACTCGCTTTTACATATGCAGCAGAAGTTGTCAGAATTCCTGCGTTCGCCCATCGCGTCTGCCCCTTGAGGAAGGAAAGAAGTCTCGCGACTTCTGCTACACGGATTTGGCCATCATGCAACGCTTAACTCGCCGCCAGTTACTTTCCGTCCTGTTGGTGATGATCTGCCTGGTAGGCGTCACCCAGGGGATGAAAACCCTGCTCTCTGCTGAGCCGCTTCCGCCTCTGGTTGAAGTTGTTGTCCCGAGCACTCTCGACAAGCATCAGCAGGCGGGTCGGGTGTGGGCGCCTCCGAAGGCGACCACAGAACTGACACCGATTTTTGTCTATCTGCATTCGTGGAGCTGGGATTACAAGCAGGACAATTCGATCTGGCAGGCCGAAGCGGTGCGTCGAGGCTGGATCTTTTTGCATCCGAATTTCCGCGGGCGCAACGATCATCCTGAAGCGTGTGGTTCGGCACTGGCCCGGCAGGACATTTTGGATGCGTTGGACTATGCCCAGAAGACGTACAAAGTCGACCCCGAACGGATTTATCTCGCCGGCACATCGGGGGGCGGACACATGACGATGTTGATGGCCGGCTATCATCCCGATCGATTTTCTGCGGCCTCGGCCTGGGTGGGAATCAGCGACCTGATCGCGTGGCATCAGTTTCACTCACCCGACGGCAAGTCAAAAAACTATGCTCTGTTGATGGAAGCCTGCATGGGAGGGGTTCCTGGGGCGTCCAAGGAAATTGATGCCGAATACCGCAGCCGGTCGCCTCTGTCCGTTCTGGATCGAGTGAAGGATTTGCCGCTGGATATCGCCGCGGGTGTTGAAGATGGCCACATCGGTTCGGTTCCCGTACGACACAGCCTGCTGGCGTTCAATGCTCTGGCCAGGCAACAGAAAGTCCCCGAGATCCGCGAAGTCGAAATGCAGCAGATGTGGGAATGGAAGCGACTCAAACAACCGCAACCTGGCGATACGGCTGCCGATCCCACTTACGGTCGCGACATTCTTCTACGACGCAAGGCAGGCCCCAGCCGAGTCACGATTTTTCAGGGGGACCACGAAGGTCTGCCCAATGCCGCATGTGAATGGCTGGCGGCTCAACGTCGGAAGACGAAGGTTGTAAACAAATAAACCGCGACCGCCATCAATTCATGGGTCTTATAGGACGGGGCCTATGGGATTTATGCGGTTGACGAGCCGGTAAGTTAGACCCGCTCGATCACCATCGCGACGGCATTCCCTCCACCAAGGCACAAACTGGCTAATCCCCGTCGCAAGCCGCGTTGTTCCAGGGCACTTAACAATGTGACCAACACGCGGGCGCCACTTGCCCCAATGGGGTGTCCCAACGCAATCGCACCGCCGTGAACGTTGATCTTGGCGGGATCAATCACCAATTCGTTGGCACAGGCCACCATTTGTGCTGCGAAGGCTTCGTTCAATTCAAACAAGTCGATGTCCTGAATCTGCAGTTTGGCTTTCGCCAGCACTCCGCGAACCGCCGTCACGGGGGCAATAAAGATATCTCGCGGGGCGACTCCGCTGGTGTGATAGGCGATGATTTTCGCTTTCCACGGAGACTGTACCTTCTTCGCGGTCTCTTCATCCACGACAACAACAGCCGCGGCACCATCATTCAAGGTCGACGCGTTCCCCGCAGTCACAGTGCCATCGGCATTGAAGACCGGCTTCAGTTTCGCGAGACCTGCCAGATCGGTGTCGGCCCGGGGGCCTTCGTCCTGATCGACGATCGTCTCGCTTTTCTTGACTTTGACGGTAATGGGCAAGATCTCCGCCTTGAATTTTCCAGCCTGCATCGCCGCTGTGGCTCGCGCTTGACTCTCACAGGCGAACTGGTCCTGGGCTTCTCGGCTGACGTTGAATTTGCGGGCAATGTGATCGGCGTGGCTGCCCATATGGCAATTCTCCAGGGCACACCACAGGCCGTCCAGAATCATCGAATCTTCCAGCTTGCCGTCGCCCAGCTTCCAACCGTCGCGAGCTCCTCGCAACAAGTGCGGGGCGCGGCTCATGCTTTCCATGCCTCCGGCCACGACCACGGAAGCATCCCCTGCCCGGATCGCCTGGGCTGCTAGCATGACCGCTTGCAGGCCGGATCCACACATCTTGTTGATGGTGAGTGCGGAGACAGTGTCGGGCAACCCCGCTTTCAATGCCGCGTGACGAGCCGGCGCTTGCCCGACTCCGGCCGTCAGGACCTGTCCCATGATGACATCGTCGACTTGCTCTGGGGAAATCCCTGCTCGCTGCAGAGCCTCTCGGATGACGAGAGCTCCCAACTCAGGAGCCGACAGCGACGACAGGCCACCGAGGAATTTTCCAATCGGAGTGCGAACTCCGGCCAAGATGTATGCGTCTGACATGGCTTGTGGTCCTTATCGATTCCGTGGCCGACGCTGCCAGCGTCGGCGTCGCGAAAAAAATCTGGCAGGTATGTGGTTATCCAAAATATTCACGGGCGGGGCCAATTTAGTCCATTGATCGACATTTCGCGATGTTCAATGAGCGTTCGGTTGCCGTCACTCCGTCTCATCTCCTATTTTATCCCTTTCTTCCAACGACCATGCCCCTGGCTGTCACTATGCCTAATATTTGCGTTTTCTGCGGATCCAGTTCTGGCCAGGATCCGATCTACCGGCAAGCGGCCACTGCCATGGGGCAGGCCCTGGTCCGTGCCAGTTGGGGACTCGTCTACGGTGGTGGCAGTGTGGGGATGATGGGGGTGATTGCTGACGCCGTTTTGGATGCCAAGGGTGAAGTCATCGGCGTCATTCCGGAAAAGCTTGCCGTCGTGGAATTGCTGCATGTCCGAGTTCGCGACATGCGAGTTGTTCCCACGATGCACGTTCGCAAGGCCTTGATGGCCGAACTGTCCGCGGCGTTCATCGCTTTGCCGGGCGGATACGGGACACTTGAAGAACTGTTTGAAGTCATCACCTGGGCGCAGTTGGGGATTCACTCAAAGCCAATTGGTATCTTGAATACCAACGGCTACTTCGACGCTCTGCTGGAATTCATTGACCGCTCGATCTCCGACAGCTTCATCAAACCCGAACACCGCGAATTATTCGTGGTCTCTACAGATCCCGACGACCTGTTGCTGCGTCTGCAAAACCACCAGATGCCGGCGGCTCCCAAGTGGATCAGTCAGGCTCAGAGCTAGCGTCCGGAGGATAGGCATCCTGCCTGTCAATCACGAAGCGACGAAGCGGTGGATGAGGAGCCCGCGGCGTTCAAAGCGGCGATGGTAGGATCAATGGACTGCGGGTTTCTCGCTTGAGGCGAGAAATGACAGGCTGGAAGCCTATCCCACGAATTGCATCCAACAGTTCCTTTGTGAGACATATCCAGCTACTCTGTTGTGACCAGAGAGACAATTTACTCCAGAGCGCAGCACTGAAGGAAAACTCCATGGCCGAAACGCCATCTCCGGCGGTCCATGAAAAACGTCACGCGGGTGATTTGCCCCCCTGGCGCGTCGCCGACATGCCCGAACCGTTGCCGTTTAACGTCAAGAATTTGTTCCGTACAATCGGTCCGGGTGCCATCCTGCTGGCCAGTTCCATCGGCGGCGGCGAATGGTTGATCGGCCCCGCGGCGGCGGTCAAACACGGGATGTCTGTGTTCTGGATTGCGACCACGGCGATCATCTTGCAGATGGTCCTCAATCTGGAAGGCATCCGCTATACCCTTTACACCGGTGAGCCGATCGTCACCGGAATCATGCGTCTAAAACCGAGTTCCCGATTTTGGGGGACTCTGTATAGCTGCATGACCATCGCCCAACTGGGGGTCCCCGCCCTCGCGGCGTCGTGCGGTCCCGTCATTTTTGCCGGGCTGTTCCATCGCACTGGGTCGCCCGCCGATTACGGGACGGTCTTGATTTTCACCTACCTGACGATCGCCCTGGGCGTGGCCTTGCTGTGCTTCGGCGGAACCATTGAGCTCATGTTGGAACGGGTCTCGTGGGCCATGATCGCCTACATCTTTATCTTTTTGACGTTCGCCAATGTGATGTTCGTCCCGTGGAGCAATTGGGTCAAAGTCTTCTGGGGCTTCTTTCCCGTCCACAATGTGGCGGCAATCCTCAACGGATCGATCTCCATGACCGAGTGGATCCAGACAACCGACCTGCTGTTGTTAGGTACGCTGGCCGCGACGGCCGGAGCGGGTGGCATCGGTAACCTGACGATCTCCAACTGGTTCCGCGACAAGGGCATGGGCATGGGCAGCCTGGTCGGATCAATCGGCACGGCAGTCGGCTCCGAGCAGCACACGGTTGCCGGTACTGGGGTCGTCTTCCCAATTACCCCCGAGAATATGCGGCGCTGGAATACGTGGTGGACCTATGCGAAGGCCGATCAGATCTGGCTGTGGGCGTTGGGCTGCTTCCTGGGGATGTTCCTGAACGTGAATCTGGCAACGGCCCTGATTGCACCGGGGACCAACATGGAAGGTCTCGATACGGGAACTCAGCAAGCGGCAGCCATGTCGGGTATCTGGTCCGGCTTCTGGTATCTCGCCCTATTGAACGGATTCTGGATTCTGTTCTCCACGCACCTCGGGAATACGGACGTCATGGTCCGTACCGTCACTGATATCTGGTGGGTGGCCAGCGAAAAGGTTCGCGAACGCAACAAGGGCCAGATCAGCCGCCTGTACTATTTCATCCTGCTGCTGGCGACTATCTGGGGCTGCATCGCGGTGCTCTCTGGCGAGGCGATGTCGCTGTTCAAGTTCCTGGGTTTCATGGCGAATCTGGTGCTGGCGATATCTTCGGCTCAGATCCTGATTGTCAACACGACGTTGCTGCCAAAAGAACTGCGGCCGTCATACATCCGCCGTGGACTGTTAGTCGTCTGTACGTTGTTCTACTCGATTTTCTTCTATCTGATGGCCAGTAATGAAGTTCGTAAGTTCTTCGCACCGCGTCCCGCGGCCAAGCAGGCCGCGGTTGTGCTGGTCTCTGACCGGTATGTTGGATAAAGTGAAGTGTCGAATGGATTGCGGTTGATGGGAGGGTGAGGCTCCTGCCGAACCGCTATGTCCAATTATGTCTGTAAAAAAAGTGATCCAGGCGAGCCGGGTGGCGTAAGCCCCCGGATTCTTCGGCCACGGAATGCTTTGAATAACCCACAAAGACTAAGCGGTTCGGCGGGAGCCTCACCCTCCCATCAACCGAGTTCTGCAGAGATTGTTGTCCTACGAATTCGCATCGCATGAGGTATCTCGAGATGGGTTGGAAACGCTGGACGCTCGCACTGAGCATGGTGTGTGTCACTGGTTTCGAGGCCTCCGCGCTGCAGGCCCAAACGCCTGCCGGGAAGGTCGACTTCAACCGCGACATCCGACCGATCCTGTCGGAAACGTGCTTTGCCTGCCACGGACCGGATCAGAACAAACGCAAAGCCGACCTGCGGCTCGATACGAAAGAGGGACTAAACGCCCTTGGCGGCGCCCCGCGCGTCATCGTTCCTGGAAAGCCCGCTCAGAGCGAAATCATCGCGAGACTGACATCCGAGTCTCCCGAGGAACGAATGCCCCCGGCGTCAACCGGAAAGAAAGTCACACCGGAGCAGATCGAGCTCATCAAACGCTGGATCGAACAAGGGGCGGAATTTAAGGGACATTGGGCGTACATCGCCCCCGTCCTCTCGCCCATCCCGAACGTTGACCAGCCCGATTTTGTGCGAAACGACGTCGACCGCTTCGTCCTCGCTGAACTCAAAGAAAAGGGATTGGTCCCGTCCACAGCCGCCGACCGTCGGACCCTCATTCGGCGTCTGTTCCTGGATTTGCTCGGCCTGCCCCCCAAACCGGAGGACGTCGCTGCGTTCGTTGCCGACAAGTCCCCCGAGGCGTACGAAAAACTGGTCGATCATTTATTAGATTCGCCCTACTACGGCGAGCGAATGGCCATGTTCTGGATGGATCTGGTGCGCTATGCGGACACCAACGGCTACCACGGAGACAATCACGAAGATCGCGACATGTATCGTGATTATGTGATCTCCTCGTTCAATAATAATAAGCCGTTCAATCAGTTCACGATCGAACAACTCGCGGGTGATTTGCTGCCGAATCCGACGACCGAACAACGGATTGCATCGGGTTATAATCGCCTGCTGATGACGACTCGCGA
>JAQGHS010000451.1 GCA_028291605.1 Planctomycetaceae bacterium
ATCGAAGTTTGGAATTGGGATGCGAGTCAACATCCGCCAATTTCGAAAAATCGCAGACCCGAGCCCGGACGGTCCTAACTCCCCCGATTTCTTGAGCTATGTTTGATTTGAACGGCGTCGAGGGGAACCGCTGGCGATGTTGCTGAAAAGCCACACCACCAGAGGTCGTCGCCGTGTCAACTTGAAGCCCTGTGCGAGACCACGGTTGTTCTAATCCATGCGAACAGCACGGGTCTCGGCAGGGTATTCAAGTCGGCTTATGGGCCACAACAAATGATCTCTCCCCATCCCTGATTCAGCGACGCGTTGGTGGGAGTTACAAATGACATTCCGAATTCTCAGTCCCCGGTTTCGCAAACGCCGCGGGGCAGCGATCGTCGAAGCGGCATTGGTGTTGCCGATATTCTTTGTGGTCGTCCTGGGAATCATCGAGTTCGGCCGCGCGTTCATGATTTCGCAAGTGCTGCAGAATGCGGCTCGCGAAGGTTGCCGTAAAGCCGTGACGGGGTCTTATACCTCGGCACAGGTCGTAACCGACATGAAGAGTCAATTGACTGCCGCAGGAGTCAACGCAGCCAACTTAACAACGTCGATCATCGTGACGGTGGATCCTTCGAATCCCGCTGTTGCCAACAACGAAGTCGCCAGTGCCACCACGAAGGACCTGGTGTCGGTGACGGTTTCGATTCCGTTTAACAAAGTGCAGCTGATCCCCGCGAAATACCTAGGGGCGAAGACATTGACCGCGAAGAGTTCCATGCGGCATGAGTAGGCACCGTGGCGGATGCTACCATCATCTGCACCAGCGCGAGTAGCTTCGGCCACGGTAAGAAAAAAGCCCGACCTGATGGTCGGGCTTTAGTTTTTGGCCATGATGGTCACATCTACGCAGCGGCCGATTCTTTCGGGCGGAACAGCTTTTCAACGCCTCGAATGACACCTGGGGTCACGACGAACTTTTGCCCTCGTTCTTGATCGGGCAGCTCGAACATGATGTCGGTCATCACTTGTTCGATGACCGCTCGCAGTCCGCGAGCACCTGTATCGCGTTCCTTCGCGACACGAGCAATTTCCCACAAGGCTTCTGTGGTGAACTCCAACTCGCACTCTTCCAGCGAGAAGAATTTTTGGTACTGGCGGACGATCGAATTCCGCGGCTCGGTCAGCACGCGGACCAGATCGGGTTCCTGCAGTTCTTCGAGCGTGCTGATGATCGGCAACCGACCGACGAGTTCGGGAATGAGTCCAAACTCCAGCACGTCGTCAACGCACGTTTCCCGCAACAGTTCAGAAGACGTCTTCTTGCGGGCCGCGACTTGCGTGTCGGAACCGAACCCGATCATCTTGCGGCCCTGCCGTTTGCCGATGATGTCGTCGAGTCCGACAAAAGTACCGCCGCAGATAAACAGGATGTTGGTCGTGTCCATCTGAATGTATTGCTGCTCGGGATGCTTGCGTCCCCCTTGCGGCGGAACATTGGCAACGGTTCCTTCAAGCATCTTCAAGAGTGCCTGCTGGACACCTTCGCCCGACACATCGCGGGTGATCGACACGTTCTGGCTGGTCTTCCCAATCTTGTCGATTTCGTCGATGAAGATGATCCCGCGTTGAGCCGCTTCGATGTCGAAATCGGCAGCGTGCAATAGCTTCAGCAACAGGTTCTCGACATCTTCGCCAACGTAACCCGCTTCGGTCAGCGTGGTCGCATCGCCAATGGCGAAGGGGACCTGCAGGGCCTTGGCGAGCGTCTTCGCCAGCAAGGTCTTGCCGCTTCCGGTGGGGCCGATAAGCAGAATATTGGACTTTTCGATTTCCACATCATTGTCGGCATCGCTCGTCAGCATCAACCGCTTGTAGTGGTTGTGGACCGCGACCGACAGAATGCGCTTCGTATAGTTCTGGCCGATGACGTACTGGTCCAGATGCTGAACCAGTTCCTTCGGAGCCGGCACGCGATTGAATAACGGCTTGGCCGTTCCGCGACGACGACGCTCCTGGTCGAGGATCGACTGGCACAGTTCGATACACTCGCCGCAAATATAAACATCACTGGGTCCCTCCACGAGAGGGCCTACTTCGCGGTAGCTTTTACGGCAGAAGGAGCAGTTCGCGTGTTTCTTGCCCGTGGGGCCACGGCTGCCAGTATTGAACTCTTTCCCGGTGGGCATCAGTGTTCCTTACATCGGTGGAGTTGCATGACGAGTCGGCGTGCCGTCGAAATGGCGCGATGCTCTTGAACTTAGTCGTGCACATCTCGCAACGGTCACCTCCCGGTGATCGTCACACGATGAATTGATCGACTTTGTTTGAGCATAACTTTTGCAGTCGGGTCGGAATTCGCTTCGCGTAAAAGACAAATTTGAAGCTTGCCCCACCCCTTAATCTGCAAACTGTTGCCCTACGAGTCCCTGGCAAACAGAAAAACTTAAGTACTTAATTAATCTCAGGATCCGTTGACGTGGGAGATTCCGGTGAAGCACCGTCTGAAGTCGATTGCTCGATCACCGAGACGGGCTTGACCGGCGCTGGCTGACCTGACAATCGTTGACTGATCAATCGGTATTCTTCCTCTGTCAACTCACCCTCCCGCTTCAGTTGCCGTAATTGGGTGAGCATTTCCTCCAGTGGCTCGTCAGAATCCTCAGATTCAAAAAACCAACTGCGAATTCGCAGGATTAACCAAACTAACACAACGATGGCCAGCAGCACGAGCCCAGTCGTCGCATAGACGTTGAGCCGATCCATGAACTGGGCTTCAATACCTTTTGCCGCAAACATGCTACGCCAGCCGCCTTTGAATTTGCGGGAATCAAATGACTTGGTTGAGACTGGTTCAAGATTGGAAACTGGACCGACATGATCTGTATCAACCTAATTATGAAAGCCCGATTCAAAATCAACAAGATGGGGATTAAAATTCTGATTGTCAGGTCTACGGGATTTCTATCTGGAAGTTCTGTCCCCTGCCATCCTTTTGATATCAGGGACAGAAAGGACAAAGTTCGTTTTCAAGTGACGCAGACTCTGAATGATAGATGAGGCTGGTTATTCCGGTTGACGGATTACCATTGTTAGCATTCCGTGTTCCAATTCGGTTCAGGTGATTCGCACCTTGCTACCAACACCGGCCATCACCAAGTCGCAAATCATTTAAAACCAATGCGTTGCGTCACATTAGACAACCGTAACTCAACAGCATTTCGATTGTATTTCTAGTGCTGACAAGGATCTGCCAAATTGAAATCTCTCCAATAAAGTGACAGTCGACGGCAATTCGCACGGAGATTAGGCTAGATCGTATGGAATCGCTCGCTCAGTTTTCGACAATTTGGCAAAACCAGCCAACGAGTTGTGGCGGTCTGACGTAAAGCCGAATGCCGCAGAAGTGAACCACGAATAATGGTTTACGAATCCGAGTTGTAGTGCCTTTCACAAGCTGTCCGATAAGCAAGCGAGATTGGCGAAGTGGACAGCCTTGATTTCGCGTGGAACTCGCGGTAACTGAGTGTAAATAAAATTGATTTGGTTCGCGGTTCCTGTGATTCCATACTTTCAGTAGCCGAAGTCGCCAAACTTCGGGAGTCGGTGAGTAAAGTCTGGATTTTCACGAATTCAACCAAAAAGCAATTGGTGTTTTAGTCAAATTGGCCGCTTGCGGCGTGCCAAATCAAATATCAAACCGTGCCGCGTCTAGAAAACCAGGATTGATTGATGTCGACTGAACCTGTCATCCAGATTCGCAACTTGTCGAAGGTTTATCGTGACTTCTGGGGGCGCAAGAAGGTTCGCGCTCTGAATTCACTCAGCTTGGACGTCCGCCGGGGCGAAGTCTTCGGACTGCTCGGTCCCAACGGTTCGGGTAAGACAACCACCTTGAAGCTGTTGCTCGGGTTGCTGTTTCCCACCGAAGGCGAAGTCTCCATCCTGGGGAAACCGGCATCGGATGTCTCGAAGAATGAGCGCATCGGATATCTCCCTGAAGAGTCCTACCTCTACCGCTTCTTGAACGCGGAAGAAACGCTGGACTTCTATGGTCGCCTATTCAAGATGACCCCCGCGACGCGTAAGCAGCGGACAGATGAGTTGATTGAAATGGTCGGGCTGAAGGGGGCTCGCCGGCGTCAACTGAAAGAGTATTCCAAGGGTATGACTCGCCGCATCGGGTTGGCCCAGGCGCTGATCAACGATCCCGAATTGATTCTGCTCGACGAACCCACCAGCGGTCTCGATCCGCTGGGTAGCCGCGATATGAAGGACTTGATCCTGAAGTTAAAGGCCCAGGGCAAGACGATCGTCATGTGCAGCCACTTGCTGGCTGACGTGCAGGACGTTTGCGACCGGATCGCGATTTTGTACCAGGGCGAATTGAAGGTTCTAGATCGAGTCGACGATCTGCTGCGTAATCAAGAAATGACCCAGATTCGGGCTTCGAAACTGCCGCCTGACGCGATCAAGGAAATCGAAGCCATTGCCGCCCGGTACGGGGCCAAGATCCACGAGATCGGGCAACCGCAAAATACCCTTGAGGAGCTGTTCCTGAAGGTCATCCGCGATAGTGCCGAGCGACCCGGTCAGCGCTTCGTTAATACGAGTGCGAGCTAGTTACCCCCGTTTTGTAGCGGAACTCGCCGGAGTTCCGGCCTGAAGTCTGACGACTTCAGTTACGGTTCTGTTCTTTTTCCGTGCCCTTGCTTCGTAATACGAATTCCGATTCTCCATGAATGATTACGATCCGATACCGTTCAACTGGCTTATGGGGTTCCAGACTTGGGGCATCGTCTGCGGGCTGATGTTTCTGGGCGCCGTGATATTGGCCTTTGCACTACAAGTTCTCTCGCACACGTTGCAGGAATTCGAACAGATTGGCCCCGGTAAACCTCGTCGCAGCCTGTTTCAAGGCCTGCGAAATGGCAGCGCGGCGTTCGCCAATGGGTTGATTGAAGGTTTTCAAGACCTGTTCTGGATGTCGCCGCGTCGTGTTGGGGCCATTTCGGTGCTGGTCTTTCGTGAATCGGTACGCCGCAAGACGCTACTGGTGCTGGTGGTCTTCGCCATCTGCTTCCTCTTTGCTGGCTGGTTCCTGTCTGATCCCAATCGCGACCCCTTGCTGCGAATACCGATTTATGTGACGTTCGTGCTGACGGCCATCAGTTGGCTGATTCTGCCTGCTGTGTTCCTGCTGTCGTGCTGGGGTTTGCCTGACGATATTAAGGCCCGGTCATTACACACCGTGGTGACCAAGCCAGTTAAGCGCAGCGAAATCCTGGTCGGCCGCATCCTGGGTGTCACGATGGTCGGGACGCTAGTCGTCGCCGTCATGTCGGTTGTGGGTTTTTTGTGGCTCGTCCGTGCCTTGCCTGAAGTCAGCGGCATTCAAACTCGCGTTCCAGTCTTCGGTACGATCAGCTTCCTGGATCGCGAAGGCAAGCCGGCAAAAGAAGGTATCAATGTCGGCGACATCAACATGTTCCGCAGCTACATCGAAGGCGATACTGCGGCCCGGGCCATCTGGAAGTTCTCGGGTGTCTCGCCACGCTTGCTGAATAAAGATGGCAAACTGGTGCTGGAATCGAAGATCCAGGGCTTCAGGACTCATAAGGGGAATCTCGAACGCGGAATTATCTTCCAGTACACGTTCGTGAATCCCACTCGCAATATCCGTGCGAAGTTCCAGCCCTTCGAAATCGCCGAATTCCGCGACTCGATCAAGCCCATCGATAACGATCTGATTGACGAGCAGAACCATCCGGTCAAGTTGATGACGGACATTGTGGATAACGGCCAGTTGACGGTCGAAGTTGCGTGTTTGTCGACGGGTCAATTCCTGGGGATGGCCCGCCCTGACGTGTTCATCCGGGCTCAAGACGCTCCCTTCGCGGCCAGCTTCTTCAAAGCCGTGTTGTGCATCTGGTTGATGATGTTCCTGATCATCGTGTTCGCGGTCTCCGTAAGCACGATCGTCAAGGGCCCGGTAGCCTCGTTCCTGACGGGTGTGATTATTGTCCTGGGAGTCTTCGGCCGCGACTTCATGCAGTCGCTGGTCACGGGCGAGGGAGATCACAAGTGGAACGGCGGTGGCATGCTGGAATCGGCCTACCGCATCGTGACTCATATGAATCCCATGGTCCCCATGGAAAAGGGGTTCTGGACGACTGTCGTGCAGGTTCTGGACACCCCCATGTTGCTGTTCGCAGGGCACTCCCGAGCCATCATCCCTGATTTCGAAACGTTCCAAATGGCGAAGTTTGTCGCTCACGGCTATGACGTGCCTTGGAATTCCGGTTTATTACCCGCGATCATGCACACTCTCGCATTCCTGGTTCCGTGCGTGGTTCTCGGTTACTTCTGTCTGAAGTCGCGTGAATTGGAGTCAAAATGAACAACCTCACCTCCCATCAACGAAAAATGGTGTATCTCGTCGGGATGGGATTGCTGTTCATCCCGGTCATCACCCTGGGTTTCCCCGCCGCCCATTCCAAAGGGCAGTCGGGCGGAACACTCGCGCAAATGCGCCAGGAGCATGATCTGGGCGAAAGCACCCTCGGCAACGTTGACCCGTCGAGTGCCACGATGAATCTGGTGCTGCTGGGCCTGCGTGGTCCGGCAGCCTGTATGCTGTGGGTCCAGATGGACAAGCAAAAGGACGCCAAGGACTGGGCCGGGATGCGGGCCACGACCGAATCGATCATTAAGTTGCAGCCGCACTTCCAGAAGGTCTGGCAATTCCATGCTTGGAATCTGGCGTACAACGTGTCGGTCGAATGGGACAGCGTCAAAGACCGCTATTTCTGGGTGAAGGAAGGGGCCAAGTTCTACCGCAAGGGAAGCTTGCGCAACGAAAAATACCCCGAGTTGTATTGGTACTTCGCGGACACGCTGGGCAAGAAGATTGGTCGCTCAGACGAATGGCGTCAGTTCCGGCGGTTCTTCCGAGTTGATCCGGATGAGCGATTCACCGTCAACCAGGTTCCGGGGCCCGACTTGGAGCTCAATCCCAAGGATGAGGATAACAACGCAGTTTCGGCCGACTGGTTTAAAGAGACCAACCGGATCATGGACCAATACGGCAAAGAGCAGCACATTATGGATAAGTCGCTGTTCCGATCCTACCCGGGTCGTTCCATCATCGATCATGCCTCATCCTTGCAAAAGGAAGGCCACTTCGACGAAGAGACTCGAGAAATCTGGGCGAAGGCCTTCCAATATTGGAAGAACGTGTACGGGCAGGAAACCTGGTATCCAGCCCCCTTCATCGGGATTCACCTGGCTTGGACCAAGGAAGAAATCCAAAAGTTCGTCGAGACCGGCACACTACCGGAGGGCTACAAGGGTGGCAAGAAGCAGTACGAAATTGATCTGCGATCCTGGGTAGGACGCTATCAGAATATGACCAATTACCGCTATTGGCATGACAAGTGTTATTCTGAGCAGCAGAAGAACACGATGGAAGCTCATAAGGAACTGTACGACGCCTTAAAGGCTCTCGCCGAAGGCGATACTACGAGAGCCGAGCAATTGGCCTACACGGGTTTACAGAAGTATGAAAAAGTGATCGGCGACGAAATCAGCGGTCTGGGATTGCAGGATGACGACCTGGCAATCGAAGAAGGCATGCTGGGCATTATGACTTGGCGCAGTGCTCTGGAACTGGGTAACAAACCGATTCCGAACAATTTCCCATTGCGAACAATGTGGGTCTCTCACCAAAATCGGCTGAAAGAAATCGAAGCGGAATTCAAACGCCGCATCAGTCCCACGAAGAACAACTAGGTCGTGGCCGACGCGGCCAGAGCCGAAGCGAAGCAATCGTAACCAGGGATCGTCATGCAAAAGCATGACGATCCCTTTTTTCATCCCGTCCTTCGGTCTCTACTGATTCGCGGAATGGCACGGATGGTACACGAATAGGACTGCTGAAAATTCGCGATTGTCAATCGCGCTATTGCGGCGAAGTCATCTCTAGACAAAACTTCCGGGTTTACTTTTTTTTTGATTCGTGATACTTCCCCTTTACGCTCCAGAACTGACATCAATCGCTGCTAATGGTTGGCACCTTACGCCAATTTAATTGGAGCTATAGTCAATCTGCGCCGATAGTATCGAGACAGAAGGCAGTAGTCTGTACGGGAAAGTCGCCGCGTCACGCCTAGACATCCCACCTTAACCACACCTCGCCGCGTGACAACCAATACCCCGACCCCGCACTACCATTTTCCACGAAGTTGATCTCACCAGATAAACCGCATAGGAGTGCCACGCGGCTCGCCTGTGTTGTCTAACTGGTCCTGAACCACGCACCGCATAGCCTGTGCTTGCTCACGAGATTTGTGATCAAACGATTTGGGCCGTTTCGGCATCGTCCGCAGCCCTGCGAAACAAGGATGTTTCATGAGTACCAGAGAGTTGCCAACGAATTTTCAGCCTCCGGACGAAGGCCGACAGCCAGGCTGGTTCCTGTGGTTCTTAAGCTCTCCAATCATCTGGGGCACCGCGGCCACAGTCGCGTTTTATAAGCTGATCCCCCTGCTGCCGATCCAGCAGGCGATCATGTATCGTTACTTCTGCTCACACTGGATCCTCTATGCCGAGGTCTGGTTGTTCGGGATCGGAATGGCGATTCTCGTCTTGAAGTCGCTGGTGCTGCCGCGCGAACAGGGTGCCTTTGCGTTCAACCTGGTCCGCAATCCGCACCTGCGGCAAGAGACCGATCCCGATCGCCGCAGAGAGCTGCTGGAACGTAGTGTCGCCAGCCTACCAGCCCGTATCCGGCGTTCGGAACTCGCCCGGCGTTATCACGACATCTGCGAATATCTCGCAGCGCGGCCCGGTACCGCGTCGCTCGAGGATCACCTTAAATATCTGCACGACGTGGCCGGCGAACGGCTGCACGATAGTTATGCCTTGATCCGCACGATCACCTGGGCGATCCCTATTCTGGGATTCCTGGGTACGGTTATCGGTATCACAATGGCCATCGCGAATATCACCCCGGACCAGCTCGAAAAATCGATGTCCGAGATCACCGGCGGTCTGGCGGTCGCGTTTGATACCACTGCTCTGTCGCTGTCGCTCTCGATGATCCTGGTGTTCGTCTCGTTCGTGATCGAACGTTCCGAACAAAAAATTCTCAGTGACATCGAAGTTGCCGGCATGCGAGAAATCGCACCGCTGCTGGCAGCGAGCCCAACTTCGGACAGCCCGTTGATGGCGGCAGAACACCATGCTGCTGCCAGCATGCTCGACAAGACCGAACAGTTGATTCAATGGCAGACAGGTCTCTGGCAGGAATCGCTGAACGGACTACGCGGCCGCTGGGAACAAGTCGTCCAACAGCAACAGGCGGAATTCACTCAGTCCATCCAGGCGGGACTGCAAGCGACACTGTCTCAGCACAATCAGGAACTCTCGGAAGCGAGGAACGAGTTATCCGAGACCTTTACGAAGCTCTCGGCAGACTTGATCTCCATGGTTGGCGAGGTTCAGGACCGAGCCCAGCAACAACAAATGCAGTCCAGCCAGGAGATTGCAAACTTGTGGGAAAACGTGCAGGGCGAATTGCGAACGTTGCGGGATGATCAAGCCGAGCAGATCGGTAGCCTGGTGCACTCCATCAGCGACGAAGTTCTGTCCTGGCAGACCGACCTCAAGGCCGCGACGCACGCCTCAACGGGCCAGGTTCGCGAACTCCATTCGCAGGGTGAAACGCTGCTGAAGATCGTTGGCGAAGAAGTCGAGCTGACTCGGTTGCAGCAGACGCTCTCCCACAACCTGGAAGCCATTCGCGCAGTCGAAACATTCGAAAAGGCACTGCATTCACTGACCGCAGCCGTGCATATGCTGACGATTAAGAACCGCGCTGCTTAGCCACGTACTTACCAGCCAAGTGAGCCGGGTGCCGTGGGGCCCCGGACAATTCCGCCATCCCAAAACTTCTCTGCTCGCACCGCCTGAATCCCGTTAGTTCGGATTGCTCCCGATAGAAGCCAACGGTCACCGCAACTCGTATGCGTCGTGCATCCACCTCACCTTCGATTCAACTCTTTCCATTCCTGGCCGTGTTGGTCTGCGCGATGGGAGCGTTGATTCTATTGCTGTTGGTCACGACACGCAAAATGCGACAGGCGGCCGTCGCGCGGGCGGAAGCCGAAGCCCAGGCTGCCGAGGACGCCGCGCGGCCCGTCATTCGACCGAAACCCAAGCCTCAACCTGTCATCCCTTCCGGCCCGACACCTGAAGAGCTTGCCGCCAAAGAGGCCGAACGGGCCGCCAAACGCGAAGCGGTGGTAACGGCACGGAAACGGCAATCGGCTCGTGAGGCAGAATGGAAGCGCGGATTGGCGGAAGCCGAAATTAATCTCGATCAACGACGTCAGCGGGTCGCGGACACGGAACGGGAGCTGAACGAACTTCGCGACAAATTACAGGCGACCGAAACCAATCTGCAATCTCTGCTGGACCGCAAGTCTCAATTAAAATCGGACCTCGACAAGGACTCCAAGCTTCGAGCCAAGATCGAGCAGGAGCACACCCAGCTCAGCGAAGCGATCGCCGCCGCTCAAAAGAAACTGGCCGACTTGCGACGGGCCCAGGCCGATGCTGCCAGCAAGTTTGCCTTCATCCCTTATGACGGCGCGTCAGGCACCACGCGTCGGCCCGTTTACATCGAATGCACGTCTTCAGGAATCCGCTTCCAACCGGAAAATATTCTGTTGGACGAAGACACCCTGAAGGGATTTACCGAGAGCTTCAATCCACTGCTCGTTTCCTCGCAACGACTGATGCAGTACTGGCGCGAGCAGGCTGTCAAGACCGATGATCCGCGTCACCCTTCGCGGCCATACATCTTGATCCTCGTACGGCCGAGAGGCACGATTTCGTACTATGTCGCCCGGAAGATGCTGAGCCAGTTGGGTGACGACTTCGGTTACGAACTGATCGAGGACGATTTTCAATTGCAATTACCGCCGGCCGACCCCTTGGCCAAAGCCGTGATTCAGGGCGCCATCAAAGACACGTTGAGAAATCGCGGTGAAATGATGGAAGCGGGCGGCAAAGTCGGCGATCATCGCCTGGGGGAAGTGTTGATCGGTCGCAGTGAAGAACCGATCCCATTTGGTACGCTGGACGATGAGGTGGCGGCCACCCTCCACCGCGAAGAAAATCCCTTCAAGAAGAATTCGGGCAGCCAGGGTAAGAGCTTCGCGATCACGCGTTCTCCCGTGAGCAAGGACGAACTCAAATCAGGGGCCTTCAAATCGACTCTCGCCGAGCGCGATCGTCAGCGCGCCCAAGGGGTGCCCAACTCGCTGGCCGAAATGTCTGGTCGCGGTAATGGACCTGGTAGTCATGGCCGGGGCGTCGGGACTGGAAACGGAAATGGGGCAGAGGTCGGCAACGGGACTCAAGCCCGCGGTGTCGCGATGGCCGACAATTCGCGGCCAGGCGGAACAGGCAACGGCAAAAATGGCGAGAAGGGATTCGGCTTAGGCGATCCGTTTTCCCGTGAGCACAACGCCACCGGGAAAACCGGTGCCGGCAGTGCCGACACGGGTGAGCGAACTGCCGGCGACGCTGCCGGCGACGCTGCCGGCGGAACGGGTGGTTCTGGAAAAGGCCCAACGGGTTCACGAACCGGTCCGCGCGGCGGCAATGGACTCCCTAACGGAGCCAAGGCCGGCAAAGTCATCGACATCCCGTCCGGTGTGACACCGATTGGGGACGGAACCGGATCGACTGGGACGCGCACACGAACCACGCGTCGCGGACCGCCGGGCGGAAAACTGGCCGCTGGCGGACAGACGCCCACGACTAATGAATCCGATGGTGGCGGTGATCCGAACGCGGCAGGTTCTCAACCACCAACCGGGCCGACCCAAGGTCGCACTCAAGGTGGCGGAGGAGGCAACAATGCGAACGGTGCCGCAAACGGAATATCGGTGCCGATCCCGGTCAATATCCCTCAAGGCGGCAAGAATAGTGGCCAGCGCGGCACCAGCGCATCAAATGATGTCGCAACCGCTTTTCGGAAACCGCAGCCCCCGGAAGCCGACTCGGCTCAGAATGGCGCCGAGACTGGCAGTGCTCAACCCAATGATGGTACTCCCGGGACTCGCGGGCAGCGCGGGGGGACGAAAACTCGGTCCACCGATCCCAACGTCGAGCAACCCCGCCAATACGGCGACAACCCTGAAGCCCGCAAACAACTGGCATCGTCCTCGTCATCGGCGTCCGTCATGCAAAAGCGAGATGCCGCGAAGCGACGCTGGGGTGGCAGTAACACGGGACAGATCGGATTCGAACGCAAGGTGAATGTCGAAGTCACCGGCGACCGCGTCTTCATCGAGCGGGACGATATCGAAGTCATTATCGAACCGGGAACGACCCAGGACGAGTTGATCGAAGCCGTGCTTTCCGCATTGGATGAACATAGTCAGGAATGGGGCAAACCACCCAGCAAGTTCTATTGGGTCCCTTATCTACACTTTGAAATCTACCCCAGCGGCACTAAGGAATACGAACGGTTACACGGCCCGCTGCGAGACTGGGGCATCTTCTCGGAAGCCGATTTTAAGACGGGCGAACGCTCGATCAAGCCCGCCGAGAAGGGGCTGATCCAACCCGTCTCGGAATCCAAACAGCCTTCCAAGACATCAATGAAATCGACAAAGCCGAAGTCTACTGGCTCGGCAGAAGATCCGGTCAAGAAATCCAAAGATGACGAGTCCGTACCGGCGAAGAAGTCCCCATTCAGCTGGTTCAAGAAACTCGGGGGGAAATCGTAGCGACCGCAACATCCGCCGGAACGCGCTAGCGTCCGGTTCAATTCCCTGTTGACTGATCCGTAATTTGAACCGTGGGCTAGCGCCCAACGGCTGATTCTCGTAGTTGAATTCGAAACATGGCACGACGGAAAACTTCTGGCGAAGTGAACATCGGATCGGATTCGTTCCTCGATGTGATCGCGAATATCGTCGGAATCCTCATCATTCTGATTGTCATCGCCGGGGTCCGCGTGAGTCGCGCACCGGTGATCAAGAAGAGGTGCCCGCCGATTGAGGAGACCGCTGTTGCGGAACTCATCGTCCCTCAGGCACCGACTCAAGTTCCCACCGAACCGGAACCGGAAGCAGAGAGCGAGCCTGAATTTGCCGAAGTCACGACTCCACCCGATGAGTTGACGGAGAAGATCCAAACGGCCCAGACCGAGATCGACCGTCTCGAATCTGAAGCCGCGGCGAATGAAGCGGCCAAGAAGGAGCTAGAACGGCGACAGGCCCAAGGGGAATTGCGGATCGTCGCGGGACGTAACAAATTGCTGAAAGAAAAGGCCGTGCGCGAGACTCACGTGCGCGGGATCGCGGAAATGCAGGCCTTGATGGCCGCACAGCAGAAAACTCTGGAGTTGTTACAGGCCCAGTTTAAAGACGAGCAAGATCGAGCCCCCAAAGTCCAGAAACTCAAGCACCGGGTGACCCCGATCAGCCGGGTCGTTATTGGCGATCAGGTCCATTTTCGCCTCAGTGGGAACAAAGTCTCGCAGGTCCCGATTCACGATCTGTTAGAAGCGGCCATGCGACAGGCCAAGATTCGCGGCGCGGATTTCGGCAACGATCGATCCATTTACGGAGAAGCGGGGCCGATTCGCGGCTATGTCTTGCAATATAAGTTGGAAGCCATTCAGGCTTCGGCGGCGGAAACCGCCCGGCATGGTCCCGGTATGGTGCGCATTGCCCTGACTTCGTTTCAACTCGAGCCCGACCCTGAACTGATGGAGGAGACACCCGATCAGGCGCTGACGCGCGGCTCGGCCTTCGACCTCGCCATCCAAACCGCCGAACCGGGGTCGACTTTCACCCTCTGGGTGTATCCCGATAGTTTCCAGTTGTATCGTCAACTGCAAAATCGACTCCACGAATCAGGCATCACTGTCGCCGCCCGTCCACTGCCGAAGGGCATACCGATCGCAGGTAGCCCTGACGGATCCGCTTCAGCAGGGCAGTAAGCCCCCTGGGCCGGCGCAGCGGGAACCGGTCGTAACTCCGCAATTCCCATTGGTCTCATAAGTCCCATCGGTCCCATAAGTCTCATTCAAATTGATGGGACTTATGGGACCGATGGGACTTATAGGACTTATGAAAAGTCATGCACCAACCGCAAAACTACGCTGAACCTTGCTGAAAAAACAGCGTCTTTCATTCACACGGGTTCCTAACCCGGTTATGCTGAATGATTCCTCCCGCAACGAGGGCTTCCCCTAGCGAATCCCGGTGGTTGGATAACCCAGTTTTTTAACAAAATA
>JAQGHS010000492.1 GCA_028291605.1 Planctomycetaceae bacterium
CTGCTCCGACACAAAGTTCTGGAAGTCCACCGGTTTCAATGCGGGGGGCTGGGGGGGCTGGCCGATCAGTTCAAAGGCGAGCTCCGTCAACAGTTCATTGGCAACGTAACGCGACTCACGCAGTACGTCTTTCGGCTGCGAATCTTTCGGCCCACGCACCCGGATCCAGGCCCGGGGGCCGACGGTCGTGCATAAGACTCTTCCGCGTCCGACGGAGATGAAGAACGAAGCGGGCCACCCGTTGAGCGTGTGCAAGACCGAGCCTTGCGACGTCAACACACGTACGAAATCGACCGGATCATCGTACTCCTGTGATAAACCCTCCGGGCCCGCACCGCCCACGATCGTGCTTTTGATCGTGAATTTCGACAGCCCGACCCGATCGACCGGGTGATACGTGAAGGCGTCCCCCAGCACTGCGTGGACTGTGTCGGGGGAGACTTGATCGAGCATGAGCCACAACTTCCCGCCGTTGTGGACCCACTCGCGGACCGCAGACAACCCGGCACTGTCCCTGGCCAGGCGATCGCTCATTAAGACCAGATGATCGAGTCCCTGCAGGCTCTGCTGGTTCGCTGGAGCAAAATCGCCCGTGAAGGTGGCGATGCGTCGCGTGAGATTGCGAGACAACCGCATGGCCATCACGGTATCTCCACCCAACTCGTCTCCGGGATCATCCATTATTGCGGTGACCGGACGTTCTGCCATAACCGAGAGCCTGGCATCACCGAGCATTTCGCCGGTCGGACTCTTAATCAGGACTTCGTCTTTGCCCGTGCGATCCAGCAGCAGCGTTTGAACCTCGACGGCGTCTTTCTCTCGCTGAAGGTCGGCTGGAGCGAGTACGGGAAACGCCGTAATCAGCCGCGATCGTGCGGGAACCCACAATCGCCGGCCAAATTGCACATTCGCGTTATTTTGAAAATACATGACCGACAGGGCGTCGACCGGCTGATCACCGGGATTAACGACGTCAACCCCGACGGCTCCCCATTGACCGGGAACCAGGCGGCCAATCCCGCCCGAGTGAATGGATTGCCCGATCGGAGCTCGCACCGGTGGACTGGAAGCAGTCTGAGAATGTGCCAGACACGGTACGAAAAAGATCGCCAGGGCAGCCCACCCCACGAGACTCCTGATACGAACCATCAAAGCTGTTACCTGCCTGAAAATTCCACATGCTGTCGCACGAGATGTCGACAATCCGATACGGCAAAAAATGAGAGGAGCGTGGCAGGATTATAAACAGGACGGCGGTCGGCTGTCATGTCTGAGGGGACACTGTGAGGGAATGTCGAATGACGAAATCCGAATGACGAAAGAATGACGAATGACCAAATCCCAAGTGGGGATTCACCCTCCCATCAGCCCGGTCCGGCAAATGGGCGAAGTCGTTCATTGAAACCGCCCTAATCCTTCAATTCAAAGTCGAGGGTATTGCTACCAGACTTCACGTCAGCCTCCAGACCCGAAGTGACTGGGCTGAAATACTTCTTGGGAATCAACGGAGGCCCTGGTTGCATATAGGCCTGCATCTCAGGCCGCGTTTCATTGCCAACGGCCGGACTGCCCGGCATGGCTCCGGGTGAGGGACCGCGCTTGGTGATTGATACGGTGTGCTTGCCCCGCAGCGCTCCGTGTCCGACGCCCGGAGTCTCGAGATCGTACTTCCCGTCTCCGTCTGTTTCGGCGCTGGCTGGCCAAGTGCGTCCATCGAACTTCTCATCCGACATGAACATCACCTGAGCCCCGACGACGGGGTCACCTTTATAAGTGACGACACCGCTGGTTGCCGCCAGGGGAGGGCCCGCCTTGCCACAGGCGGAGAGCAGGAACATCGACGAAAGCAACAACCACAGCGAGAGCGCTCGCTTGAAATTTGACATGAGAATGGATTTCTTAGCAAAGGGTGAGCACAGCGAGGCCAATTTGCTTCGACAATGATTTGCAACGAATTAAAGAAGCCAGCGAATGGGGCAGTTCCGGGTCATCCTGGAATCGCATTCATTCGCTGCCTCTTTTCATTCGCTGTCGACTGCGACTATTGGCTCATGCTGACAACTTCGCCACCCGCCCGGCTGCCCATCGCATTGTAGGTTCGCTGATCGATGTTCTGACTGAAGAACTGCACCGAACCATCCGCCAACAGGAACATGGCGCCCCCGACGTGATGACTGGAGAAACCGCGTTGCATCCATTCCTGATTCCAGTTGTAGGCCCCCGAGTTCCCGCTGTTCGCCCACGGACAATCATTATTACCGCTGCCGCCGGTGTATTGGCAGTTGATCCCGGTATTGATCGGCAGGCAAGTTCCAGCCATGTCGCCGTGCGTCGCCGACCACAAGACCGGCGAATGGAGCTTGCGCGATGTGTGGCCGACGATGATCGTATTGCTGAGTCCATCGGTCACGTCACGAATCTTGACGGGCGGCTGCTTCGGAATGGCCGCACTGTTGTCGCCGTAGTAGCTCCAGAAGCCGCGGTTGTTCGGGCCAGCTCCCCACCACATGGCCGGGATGGGACAGTCGGCCGTCACGGCATTCGTGGGTGCGGCACAGCCCCGGCAGCCGTACTTCGTATTCGAGCCGTCTGTGCTGTATCCAAAGGGCTCGCCCAAGTTATAGGAATCACCGTAGTTGATTCCATAGCTGGTGATATAGCCGGCGATCGAACCATTGATGCTGGTGCCGGCCGTCCCCCCACCAAAGCAACTCCCCGAGGCATTCTGCAGATTGGACACGCGCGCCGGAAACGGGTCTGACGGGCACTGCTGCACCGGAATTGACGCCCCCGACAAGCCGGCCACCGTGGTGTGTTCCGCGCAGCCTTCGCTCAGACTGAAATTGATCTTGTTGTAGAGCGGCCCCTGGTCCAGATGGGGCAACAACCCCACCCAGAATCCGAACACATTTCCGACCGGGCTGCCCCACGTCCCACCGTTACCGGGGAAACTGCCGGCGACGTCATGATAGTTGTGGAATGCCAATCCGATTTGCTTGAGATTGTTGCGGCAACTACTACGGCGAGCTGCTTCGCGAGCCTGCTGGACGGCGGGCAGGAGTAATGCAATCAGGACCGCAATGATGGCAATCACCACCAGCAGTTCGATCAGCGTGAACCCCCTCCGAGACGTCGAACTTCGGGACGTGGAAAACATGTTGCCATCCTTTGAAAAATTGAGAGCACAGACAAAACATCACGAAGTCGAACTGGCCCGGATTGTTCAGACATTGAAAAATGAAGCACTGAACAACCTATCTAGAAATACTTATGCGATACTGAATTTATGACAAAACGGCAATAAAGAGTCAAGACGGAATGGGGAAAATCAAATGAATTCGTCGCGAAACGCAAAAAGGCTGTCCCGACACGGTGTCGGGACAGCCTTCAGAGGACGTTTGGCGAGCTGCACGGGGGTTGCCCACCGGCACGCGTTAGTTGACCGCAGCGACGACATCAATCAGCCGAGTGGCCTGGTTGCTGTCTTGTCCGCCCAGATTGGTCACCTGCATCTGGATCGTGCGGGTGGGTTGCGGCAACTTGTTGCCTTGAATGGTGAAGTTGATCCGCTTG
>JAQGHS010000517.1 GCA_028291605.1 Planctomycetaceae bacterium
TCGTGGCCGGTCATCATCCAGCGCTGACCATTCTCGTGGGTGGCACCGGTCTTATGATGCAGGCTGCGGATCAGGGCGACCTTGTCCATCATCCGGGCCATCAGCGGGAAGTGTTCGCAGATGTCGATGCCGGGGGCGTTGGTGCTGATCGGCTTGAACTTGCCGCGGATTTCGGCGGGAGCTTCGGGCTTCATGTCCCAGGTATCAAGATGTCCCGGTGAACCCACCAGGAAGATCGTGATGCAATTGCGGATCTTGGCATTCTGTGATTCCACAGCTCCAGCCGATTGCAGTGAGAGGAGTGTCGGCAGGCTCAAGCCCGCCAGTCCTGTCTCCCCGGCTTCGAGAAAGCTGCGCCGGGTCACTCCGTGACACACAGGCACTCGGACGTTTCCGAGTTGTAGCATAGCGCCTTTGCCTTGTATTAATGTCGATTTTGAACTTGATTCAGTAGCCCGTGGCAGACGCTGCCAGCGTCTGTAACCGTTCACATCGACGCTAGCAGCGTCGGCCACGGCTGTTCGCTTCGCGAACAGAAATCGAACTAGCCGACCGCACAGGTGACCTTGTTCGAAACATCGACGAACTTGCTTTTCGTGTACTTGCCGTCTTTATCTTTTTCATACCCTTCGTACTGAAACATCTGCAGTACGACTTCGTATTGACCCGGAGTCGGATCGGTAATTTCGTACGAGTCACTTGCGCGAGCCGGCACTTGCGCGACAACTTCACCGCCGCGGCGCACTTCCCAGACCAGTTGCGAACCCCAGTCATTGGCGACGGAGCTGCGTGAGATCTTGCGACCCTCGACCTTGATCTCGGCCTTAGGAATTCCTTCGAAACGCTGGTCCATACCGTCGTCCCTTCCGAAAACAAACATGCTTGAGCGTGAGACGTCGAACCCATCAACGCTAGTTGATATTGTTCTCTCTGATACCACAAATCGGCACAGGAGTTAAGTCAAATTGGGGGAAAATTTGCCGCGGGGAGTATTCCGGCCGTTCAGGTAACGATTTAAGCCGATGTGTCTTTCGTAGGATAAGCATCCTGCCTGTCAATCGAGCAGAGACCAAACGGTGCACCAGGAGTCTCCAGTAATCCAATGGGCGATCGTGGGATGAGTGGACTCCGGGTTTGTCACTGATGTGACAAATGACAGGCAGGATGCCTATCCTACGGGGGATCGATTCTCTGTCCTGCGAGTTCCCACCATGCGCTCTGCTTTGGCATCCCTATTGACGATCTTCGTCCTCGCGACGGTCTGGTGGGTCGGCACTCCGCTGCCGGCCGCCGTGGATGACGCCTGGACCGAAGTCACTCCCGGGGTCTGGCGTTGCCGGGGGACTGTGGCCGGCTATGCCCTTGTCGAGGGTGATGCCGCGATGCTCGTGGGTGCGGGGCGTGGGATGGATCTGGCGGCTCTACGGGCCCGTGGGATCAAGCTCATTGAGGGCTGTCTGCTGACTCATCATCATCGGGATTCGACCGCCCTGGCCCGTCAGTTTGTCGAGGCTGACATCCCGGTGCGGGCCAGTAAGGGCTCGGCGGAATGGCTCACCCCGGAGGGCGTGAAGCAGTTCTGGCAGACGTCGCTGCCGATCGTCCCGGCGACTCGCGAGCCTACCCTGCGAGATCGCTCGCTGGGGATTTTCGCCTACCTGATGCATCCGGTGGGGATTGCTGGAATCGACTGCAGCCTCGTGGAGGGAACCTCGATCACATGGCGGAACTGGAAGATCGAGATTGTCGCCACGCCCGGCCATAGCCGTGATCATGTCGCCTATGCGGCTCGGAAGGGGGGGCAGGGCTCGCCCATCGTCTTCTGTGGTGATGCGTTTGCCTCGGCGGGCAAGATGTGGACTCCCTACACGCTCGATTGGGATCATTGGAATGACACTGGTACGAAGGCAGCCGCCGAATCGCTGCGTAAGCTGGGTGCCTTGAAGCCGAGCCATCTCTGTCCCGAACACGCCCCGGTTCTCGCCGGTGCTGAGAGCATCATCGCGGCGCTCGGCATGACGGCCACGCGGTTGGAATCTGCCGGCTTCTTGAAGAGTTTCGAGCGGTTTACCAAGGAGCGTCTCAAGGGGCCGCCGAGCTATGAGTTTCTCGCCAAGGACCAGGTCGCTACGGCGGGCGAGAAGCCTTGGGCGAAGCTCTCGGACCACCTGTATCTGTCGGGGAACACGTACGTGCTGGCCTCGCAGGACAAGGGACTGTTGATCGTCGACCCCTACGGGCCGAAGCTCGCCGAGCAGATTGCCACTCTGCAGCGGACCGAGAAGCTGGGGCCCGTAGAGGTCGTGTTGATCAGCCACGCGCACAATGATCACTACACCGGAGCCTTCCTGCTCCCCGAGCGAAATCGCTGGGAAGTCTGGACCCTCGACGCGGTCGCCCGGCCGGTCGCCAACCCGTTTGCGGTCTGTGCCCCGTACGTCGATACGCGGGCTCTCGAGGTCAATCGCATCCTGCGTGACGGCGAGACAGTCGCCTGGCACGAGTATCGTTTCCGAGTCGGCCACTTCCCCGGCCAGACGTTATTCACCATGGGCCTGCAGACGACGATCGACGGTAAGAACTGCTATTTCACCGCAGACAATTTCTTCCACGCCGATCAATTCTCGGGCTCCGGCGGCTGGTCCGGGCGGAACCGGGCGTGGCCGGAGCTTTACGGGAAGAGTGCTCAGCAGGTGCTGGATGCGGCTCCCGATTGGGTCCTGGCGGAACATGGCGGAGCCTTCGTCTTCAACGCCGAGGATTTTCGTCGCCGAGTCCAATGGTGCCGCGAGACCACGACTGCCATGGATGATCTCTCGCCGACCGCCCAGCATCGTCACGATTGGAGCCCGACCCGGCTGACCGTCGAGCCCATGCTGCAGCGTCCGGCCGCCGGGGGCCAACTGCAGGCCGAGTTAATCCTGGAGAATACGCTCCCTCACCCGGTCAGTCTGCATCTCGAACTGGAGGATCGAGGTGTGCTGTCGCCGTACCAAGCCGACTTCACCATCAATGGCGGCGAGACTCTCCGTCACTCGCTCAAGCTGAGCGTCGTGCAGGAACTGTCCGCGGGCCGGCATGTCTTTTCGTTTGCAGTACGAGCAGGGGACAAGGAAGACCCGGCGGACCTGTTTTTTGTCGTGGAGTCGGGTGGAAAATAGGCACTTTGAAAGACACGTCAGTCTTCGTAGATGGCGGCCAGGGCCAGAAGCGTTCCGCAGAAATTCATGATACCCAGCCCAAACCCCAGCACGGCCCAATAATCGTAATCGATGCGAAATTTGTTAATCGAATATTGTCCGATGACCATCGCGAGAACCGACAGGATCCAACCCGAAATAGCGAGCACCAACACGTAGTCTGCCAGCGGTCCCTCCCACGTGACAATGGGGGTTCTTTGTCTGCTGCGGTCGGATCTCACATGCGCGGCGGCGACGATGAGCAACACGCTTGCAGTGCCGGCGAAAGTTGCTGCGATACGGGCAGCGAGCGGGTTATAGGGAGGTGGTTCGCGTGGGAGCGCTCGAACAACTGGGGGAGCTCTCCACGGGAAATGCCGACGAATCCATTGCGGGACAAAGGGTCGAATGGACCAAATCAGTAACGCTGTCGTCGCTGTGGCAGTCAGCGCACATACCGCAATAAAAATCCAGACGTGCCCGTCGTACCAAGGGTGCAACCAGGGATACAACAACGGCCGTCCCTTCATATCCCGAGCCGCTTCCACAGCCGGGATTATGAAGGCCCACAGCGTTGAGATGATCGCAGCCAAAATGATGAGTTCCGACATCGCCATGATGCAGCGAGGCGGTTTGGCAGAATTCTCGGTCACGACGGTATCCCAGTCTGAAGTGGTTAGCAACGCTTGATGCAACTTCGATTCGAAGATAACGCTCCAGGGCGAGGGGTGTGATAGAAGCTCCGCTACAGTCGTCGCGGCAGGTCCAAACTCAATGCGTCAGCAGGGAGGCCAATCTCTAAGAGGGCCTCAAAACAACTCGTCAATCGGCTCTGCATCCAAGATCACTCGCGGTATGCCAGTCGGTCCCGTTCCGATGATCCGCTTAGCATCAACGCTGAGCGAATGATAGAGTGTCGCGAACAGCTCGGCGGGTGTCACGGGCCGCATTGCCGGCACGGCACCAAATGCATCGGTTGAACCCACAACGGCCCCCGGTTGGATCGGGCCTCCTGCCAAGAGAACGGACCAGGCACCGGTGTGATGGTCTCGTCCCCCGTGGCTGTTAATCAGCGGGCAACGCCCCATTTCACCGCACACCGCAACGACAGTCTCGGATAGCAAACCGCGGTCCGACAGATCATCCAGTAGTCCACACAAGGCTTGGTCGAGCTGCGGACAAAGCGTTGCGCGGTAGTCGGCAGCGGTGGAATTCAAGCGACCGCCGTTAGCATGCATGTCCCATGTGATTCGATCCAGCACTGAGCCGAACTGGTTGATAGTGACCACCCGCGTACCGCGTTCGATCAACCGCCGAGCCTGCAGACACATCCGTCCCAGGTCGTGAAAACCGAACTGCCGCTGCACGTTCCATGATTCGCGTCCCTGATCGAGCACCTTGTTGGGAATCGCCATCAGCTTGGGTCTCGTCGAAACTCCTGCAAAATACGGTGCGTGTCGCGGATTCAGCCAAACTGCGGACTGACCGTTTCCATCCGCGACGAAGTCATTGCCGAGGTGCCCGCCTAACACCACATTCGCTGGCAGATCTCCAGAGCTGCTGAGCATCTGGGATAGTACGGAACCAATATGCGGTGCGGTTTCGCCGTGATAGAAAGACCGACCCGCCATCAGCAATTGCTGACCCGCCGCATGTGTCGCCGGGCCGGTGTGCGACAAAGTTCGGACCAGTGCCACCTGGTGCATGCGCTGAGCCATCCCGGGCAGATTCTCGCTGATCCGCAAGCCCGGAACCGAGGTCGCGCACGCCGGGTCGATATTACGATACTCAACGGGAGCCTCCGGCTTGGGATCCCAGGTATCAATCTGGCTCGGCCCGCCCGCCAGAAAAATCATGATGATCTGTTTGGCACGGCCTGCCGAAGGATTTGAAGCAGGCGCCACCGAATTGGCTAAACCAAATTGAGTGACACAGGACCCCAAGGCCCCTCCGGCTGCAGCCTGCAGGAATGACCGCCGAGTTACGTTGGATGCGGCACCACTTACGACAGTCGGCAAAAGAGGCATGTCAGGAGACCTCGAAAGAATGTGAGAAAATGGCGAAATCTGTTACGGCTTGGAGCATCACTTTTGCCGCCGACAATCGACGGTGTCAACCGTAGGGGGCTGGCCTACCCCGACCGGACCAGTTCCATTGGAGTTTCGAAGCGATCCAACACACGAATCTTCAACATGGCCAACTCCGGCTGATCGAGACGTCCCGAATTGACGAGTTGGAATGCTGCGGCGCGAGCCTCTTCCAGGATTGTCTGGTCGCGCAGCAGATCGGCGACGCGCAGTGGCAAATTGCCGTGCTGTCGCGTGCCGAGAATATCGCCTGGCCCGCGCAGTCGAAAATCCGCTTCGGCGATCTCAAACCCGTTGGTGGATGTTTCCAGGGCCATCAATCTTTGCAGAGCTTCAGACTTGTCCGTTTCCGTGAACAGGAAACAATAGCCTTGGAATTCCCCGCGTCCGATGCGGCCGCGCAATTGATGGAGCTGTGAGAGTCCAAAGCGTTCGGCTTGAAAAATCACCATCAGGTTCGCGTTGGGGACATCGACACCGACCTCGATGACCGTCGTTGAGACCAGTGCCTGGATCTGGCCGCTGCGAAAATCGGCCATCTGCTGAGCTTTGACGTCTCGATCCATCTGCCCATGCACCATGCCGACTCGAAAGCCTTGGAGTTCCGTATTCTGGAGCTCGCGATAGGCCGTCTCGGCGCTCATCATGTCGGCAGTGTCTCCCTTCATTTCCCCTTCTTCGACGCGTGGACAGACCACATAAACTTGTCGGCCTGATTCCAGCTTCTGGCGAATAAAATTCCACGCTTTGCTGCGATTGCCATCGGTCGAAATGCGGCTGGTGACGACCTTTTGCCGACCGGGGGGCAAGTCGGCATTGATGGTTAGATCGAGGTCTCCAAACTGCGTCATACAAATGCTGCGCGGGATCGGCGTGGCCGTCATCACCAGCATGTGGACGTTCTCGGTGCCGCTGGAGAAATGAGCGCGCTGCATGACACCGAACCGATGCTGTTCATCCACCACCACCAGGCCCAGCTTCGAGAATGACACATCCTTTTGGATCAATGATTGAGTCCCCACGACCAGTTGAGCGGTTCCGGTATTGATCTGCTCCAGGGCCAGTTGCCGCTGCTTGGCAGTCAAGTTGCCAGTCAACAGGAGACGTTGGACTCGGCTATGGCCCAGCAAACGCTCGACCGTCTGCCAGTGCTGCATTGTCAAAAGTTCGGTCGGGGCCATTAGACAGGCCTGATATCCCGCCGCCACGGCGACCAACATGCCGTAAATGGCGATGGCAGTCTTGCCGGCTCCGACGTCTGCCTGCAGCAAACGTTGCATGGCCTGACCGGAAGCCATGTCTGCAGCAATATCGCGGATCGCGTGGTCCTGGCCGGCAGTCAATGTAAAGGGGAACAAGCGTCGAATTCGGGCATCAATTTTCGGAGTCGCCGGCAGACTGGGGGCCGGGCTGCGTTGCCGCCAGTAGCGCCGCCGCAGCGCCAAGGCCAGTTGGAAATCGAGCAAATCATGAAACACCAGGCTGCGTCGGGCTTCCTCCGCATCCAGTAAACTCTTGGGAAAATGAATCCGGCGTAACGCATCTCGAATGGGAGCCAATTGCCACTCGGCTTGAAGTTCTGGCGGAATGGGATCGGGGATCAAGTCGGCAAACTGCTCGACGACTTGCTGCGAGATCCGGCGCATCTCGGTCATCCGCAGCCCCTCGGTCAAACCATAACGTGGTAGAACCGACAAGGCGGCGGAACTGTCTTCGTCATCTCCGATCCATTGCACATCCGGATTGGAGATTTCCCAGCGACCCTGGCTCCATTTCGGCTTGCCGGAAAAGACGACCTGCTCACTCGGCCGGAATTTCTTGAGCATCCACGGTTGATTGAACCACACCCCGCGCAGGTAGCCGCCGTCGCACTCCAGGAGCACTCCGACCATCACCCGCCCCTTGGTGAGCTGCCGGTAGTCCTGATCGACCACTCGCCCGACCACCGATTGGACGCGATCCTTTTCCAGCTCCTTGATACCGCGGACATCGGTCAAGTCGAGATAGTCACGCGGCAGATACCACAGCAGATCCTGAACCGTTCGCAGTTCCAGCTTCGCCAGCAATTCCGCTCGCTTGGGACCAACTCCGGTGACAAACTGCAGCGAAGTCAGGAGTGGGTCTTCAGGGCCGGACATGGGTAGCGAAAGTTCCGATCGATCGAACAAGGACGAAGAACGATTCCGGCGATGGCAAGTCGCCAACACCGATTGCAATCCAGTAGAATACCAAGTCTGAATCTGAGATAGATCTCTTGGCGACCATTTTACTGACTACGGTAGGCCGTTGAAGAACATGCCCCTCACCAGTTGGCAAAGATCGCTGGTGGTCAAACTCCAGGATCATGGCGGTCGCGCTCTGCCGGTTTCCTGACATGAGCTTTCCTTGATAAGGTTAATCAAACATGCCCGCTCCGAAAATCCTGGCCTTCGCAGGAAGTTTGCGCGTTGGTTCTTATAATAAGAAGTTGGTCCAAATTGCGGTGGAAGGCGCCCGGCACGCGGGGGCGGAAGTCACGTACATTGATCTGCGCGATTATCCGCTGCCGATGTTCGATGAGGATCTCGAAGCCGAGGGAACACCGGAAAATGCTTTGAAACTGAAACAGTTGATGTTCGAGCATCAAGGTTTGCTGATCTCTTCGGCGGAATACAACAGCTCGCTGTCGGCCGTGCTGAAGAATACAATTGATTGGATCTCACGACCAATTCCGGGCAAACCCCGACTGGCGTGTTACATCGATAAGGTCGCTGTGCTGATGAGTACCTCGACGGGAGCACTGGGCGGCTTACGCGGCCTGGTCCACCTGCGGGCGATCCTGAGTAACATCAACGTGCTCGTGCTGCCCGAACAAATTTCGATCCCTAATGCCGCGGAGGCTTTTAATGCAGAGGGACAACTGAATGACGCGGCAAAGCAAACGGCGATTCAAGGGCTAGGACAACGTCTGGCATTGATGATCAATAAATTGCAGAATTGAGGCCGGACTTCGATAGCGCTGAATGGATAGGTGAGCCGGGCGGCGTAAGCCCCCGGATTCTTCTTCTGGTCCTGCGCTGTTAATTCCGTGAAAAAGAATCCCGGGGCTTACGCCGCCGGGCTCACCTGCATCCATATTTCTGCACTCTTACTTATGATGGATCGAGCAACAGATGTCGGACAAACGACCGCATATTCGGGGTCGGGGAAGCCAACTGAATCCCATCAACCGATTTGACATAGTCCATGTTGAGGACGATTTCGAACAAGTTGAAGGCGACGAAGAATACTTCGAACATCTCAGTAATTTGAAGACTGAGTATCTTCCCGATAATTCCAAATCAATCATCTCGGAAAACGACAGTCCCGACACCCCCTTTCGTTACAGTCTCAATCCGTATCGAGGATGCTCTCACGGCTGCGCCTACTGTTACGCCCGCCCGACGCACGAATACCTGGGGTTGAATGCGGGAGTTGATTTCGAATCGAAGATCTTTGTCAAAGAGCACGCCGCGGAGCTCTTTCGCGAGTTTCTGTCGCGTCCGAAGTATCAGCCGGAATTGATTGGCATGTCGGGAGTGACTGACTGTTATCAGCCGGCCGAACGCAAGTACCGCTTGACCCGCAGTTGCCTGGAAGTGGCTCTGGAATTTCGGCAACCGGTGGGGGTGATTACGAAGAATGCACTCGTGGTACGCGATCTCGACCTGCTGACGACGATGGCCACTCAGCGATTGATCCAGGTGAACATCAGCATGACCAGTCTGGATCACGAGTTGACCCAAACGTTAGAGCCCCGGACCAGTGCTCCCGCCGCGAAACTGCGTGCCATCCGGACGCTCACCGCTGCGGGAATTCCGGTGCGCGTGTTGGTCTCACCCATCATCCCCGGATTGAATGACAGCAGCATTCCGGCAGTGCTGGAAGCGGCCCGTGAGGCGGGGGCCCAGGCCGCCGGTTACATTCTGCTGCGGCTGCCATTGACGGTGCTCCCCGTGTTTCAGGAATGGCTGGAGCGGACGCATCCGACACAGCGTGAGCGGATAGAGCACCTCATTCAGAACACGCGCGACGGAGGGATGAATTCCTCGCAGTTTGGCGAGCGGATGCGGGGCACCGGCGCAATTGCCGAACAGATCCAGCAGACCTTTCGACTCTTCCGCCGTAAGTTAGGCTATGCGGATCAACTGCCACCCCTGGATTACAGTCACTTCGAGCCCCCGCGTCCGAAATCGGGCCAATTGACGTTGTTTTAACGAATCGGTAACAACGATCAATATGGATCCTGTTCGTAGTCGAGACTGCATCACTTCTTTGGGCTAAAGTGAAACTGAACAGAAGTTTGAAACGCGCGCGAGTGCATTTCTTCCCAACAGCTAAGAATGCATTCGCTGGCGCTTCGAGCTCGATAGGTGACGACTTGCTGGCCTTCATCCGTTTGTTTCGCGTCGTCCTTTGACTTGCCGTCGTGCTTTGGCTTGACGTCGTCCATTGTTTTGACCTCGCCCTTCAGATCGAAATCGAACTTTCGTTTGTTCGGATCACTTAAGGTGAGTTCCAGTTCAGATTCTCGATTGAATTTCGCGGGGACGAATTGCTCGTAGAGATCGATCATCCCGCTACCGCGCATGAGATCGGCCGCCTGCTTGCCGGTCTTGCGGCTGGCCGTAATTTGCACGCGATACTTTCCACCCGCCCGCAGTCCACTGACTGCAGGAAGTGAGTACGCTCCCTTTTCAATGTCGCCGCCTGTCATCGAGCCGGTCGTCGTCCCCATCGGGTAGAACTCAATCAAGCCCTTTTCAATGGGCTGGGAGTTCAACTTGATCACGCCGGTAATGGGAACAGTCATGACTTGCGACTGACAGCCCATGAACAGGCTGACTGCGGCGACACAGGCAACCAGCCGCCATTGCCGACGAAAAGTCATTGAATCTCACCTATTACTTCACCGCCATCCATGCTACCCAGGCCCTGCCAAGTGGCCAAATTGATGTTATTGCTGACAAATCGCACGGAACCATCACCCATGAGTGTATGCACGCCCCCCGTATGATGACTGCGAGCTCCGTAACGCTCATCGCTCCAATTGGCCCCCGTGCCGGTACACGGCGCTCTCGGTGGCACAGGACTGGGGCACCACGACCCGTAGTAACTCCAGATGATGTCGGGAGAGGGGGTATTCGGACCGATCATGTGAGTGTATTGCGAGCCCCAGTCAGAAGACCAAACTCCGCGAGGATCATTTGTGCCGCCTTGACCGGAAATGGTTTCGGAAACAAATACTGTAGTGGATGTCCCATCGATCACATCGCGTAATCGGCGACACGTATTGAAATTGAAAATGGCCTTGGGCGTGACCGGATTTGTCAGCGGACCTGTATCGTAGGTCCAGCGCCCCGAGGTATAAGACTCCCTGTCAACCATCGTTCCGTTGGGGCTGAAGCAGCCCACGTAATTGGATCGCGATGAGCCCTTACCAGGAGTGCCCGTCCAAGGCCCTCCAATAGGATCAGTCGGGCAGATGAAACTGCTCAATTCTCTGGAGATCGCCAGCGGATAATTCACTTCAAAAATATCGATCAGAGTGGAAAGATCAAGTTGCGGAAGAATGGAATAAGTCCATGGAAATCGGGTGCCAGTTAAATCCGGACGCGAGGTAAGGCCCGGC
>JAQGHS010000561.1 GCA_028291605.1 Planctomycetaceae bacterium
ACGCGTGCAAGTCGAGCGGATGTTGAAGGATCCCAAAGCCGGATCGTTCATCGAAAGCTTTTCCGGGCAATGGCTGCAGACCCGCAATCTGAAGCAAATGACGCCTGATCCCAAGCTCTTTCCCACGTTTGATGAAAACCTGCGGGAAGCCATGCGACGCGAGACTGAACTGTTCTTCGGAGAGATCGTCCGTGAGAACCACAGTATCCTGGACTTGCTGGATGCGGACTTCACCTATGTGAATGAGCAATTGGCCAAGCACTATGGATTGTCCGGCGTGCGCGGTGACAAATTCCAGCGAGTTAAACTGGATGGTCAGAAGCGAGCCGGAATCTTGACCCAAGCCAGCATTCTCACCCTGACCAGCAATCCAACCCGAACCTCCCCAGTCAAACGGGGAAAGTGGATGTTGGAGAATATTCTGGGAACGCCCCCGCCGCCCCCACCCCCGAATGTCGAAGAATTGAAGACCGACGAGAAATCGGTGTTGAGTGGCAGCCTAAGACAACGGATGGAGCAGCATCGGGAGAACCCGAGCTGTGCATCGTGTCACAAAAGCATGGATCCGCTGGGCTTCGGCTTTGAGAACTTTGATGCGATCGGTGCCTGGCGGACAAAAGATGGGAAATTCGAAATCGATCCCGCGGGCGTGCTCCCGTCGGGCGAGTCATTTAAGACTCCGCAGGAATTGCGAGCGATCTTGAAGCAAAGCCAGGATCAGTTTGCCCGTTGCTTGACTGAGAAGATGCTGACTTATGCGTTGGGACGCGGTCTGGAATACTACGACAAGTGCGCGGTAGACTCATTGACGGCGACGCTGGCGAAGGACAAGTATCGAATTGGAACGCTGATTCAAGAGATTGTCGCTTCGGAACCATTTCAGAAGCGACGAGGGAAGAAGGATTAACCCCCGTGGCCGACGCTGCTAGCGTCGGTATGACCGCCGACGCTAGCAGCGTCGGCCACGGAACCGTTGACCAGAAAACTGCAGGTGTATTATGGGTGCCAGTTGGCGAATTTCACGTCGCACGATGCTCAAGGGTCTCGGAACCGCCATTGCATTGCCGTGGATGGAAGCGATGTCTCCCGTGACGTCCGCCTTCGGTGCGCAAGCGGGCGTCGCCCCCAAGCGAATGGCGTTCATTTATGCCCCCAACGGGATGAACATGGCCGACTGGACTCCCAAGCAAGAGGGAGCCAGTTACGAATTGCCAGAGATCCTGACGGCGTTCAAGGAATTCAAAGACGACATGCTCGTCATGAGCGGCCTGACGCTCGATAAGGCCCGCGCGAATGGTGATGGTGCCGGAGATCATGCCCGAGCGCTGTCGGCGTTCTTGACGTGTGCCCAACCGCGTAAAACACACGGGGCTGATATCAAGGTCGGCATCTCGGTTGATCAGGTGGCGGCTCAGCACGTCGGTAAGCACACCAAATTTGCCTCTTTGGAAATCGGTTGCGACGTCGGTGCTCAGGCGGGCAATTGCGATTCCGGTTATAGCTGCGCCTACTCGGGCAATATCGCCTGGCGCAATGAATCTTCCCCCGTCGCGAAAGAGATCAACCCGAAGTCGGTCTTCGAGCGTCTGTTTGGAGACTCGGCCCAACCGGCCAAGGCGGTCGCGCAAGCCAATGAGCGGAGCTTCCGCACCAGCGTGCTGGATCTCGTCCTTGATGATGCCACCCGGCTGCAGAAGAAGCTCGGTTTTGCCGATCGCCGGAAGCTCGATGAATACCTGAATTCGGTCCGCGAAATCGAAGAACGGCTGCATCGTACACAATTCACGACGACGGTCCAGGGGATCGACAATGTCGCGGTTCCCAAAGGCATTCCGAAGAGCTACTCCGAGCACATCGAGTTGATGTCGGATATGCTCGCGCTGGCCTTTCAGACCGATACCACGCGGATTGCCACCTTTGTACATGCCAACGAAGGGAGCGGACGCAGCTATCCGTTCATCGATGTTCCCGAAGGGCATCACGATTTGTCGCACCACGGAAACGACGAAGCGAAGAAGCAGAAGATCAAGAAAATCAATATCTTCCACGCCCAGCGAGTCGCCTCGCTGCTGGAGAAATTGAAGAAGGTCAAGGAAGGGAACGGGACGCTGCTCGATAACACGATGCTCGTGTACGGCAGCGGTATTGGCGACGGAAATGCTCATAATCACGACGACTTGCCAGTTCTGCTGTTCGGCAAGGGGGGCGGCACGATTTCGACCGGCCGTCACGTCCGCTACGAGAAGGAGACGCCGATTGCGAATCTTTATCTCTCGCTGCTGGATCGGATTGGAGTTTCCACCGAAAAGCTGGGGGATAGCACCGGCAAGCTGTTGAATCTCGACACTTGAGCGGTGCGGTTCCGGATGGGAAATTCACACGGAACGAATTCTCAATCTGCAGTCGATTGCAGCCCGGCGAACGTCGCACGCTGTTTTTTGTGATACTGTTTACTGCCACCTGATCAACTATGATGGATGCCGTGAACTGTTGACCAAAAGGACTTTGTTCATTTCTGGCAAAAATGCCGATAACTCTGTCGCCTGCGGCAGAAGAATATCGTTATTAGCCCGCCGACAAAGATCCCCAGCGAAAGCGATCGGCATGCGGGCTCGTAATTCGCGTTCGCTGATGGCCATCGTGTTTGACTTTTTCAGTGACGACTACAGTCCCGTTGATCCAAGAACACTGGGCAACCCGGGCTGAATGCTGAGCAATTGCCGATGCCTTCTTTAGACGACGTCCAATTTGATACCACCGACTGGGAACCCCGACCGGAGTCTGCGGAGCACCGCCGGACTTGGGTTAACGCGTGGGGTGACGTCCTGTCGATTCGGTTCAACGCGGCCGCTCCGCAGATGCCCAGCCTGTTTCGGCTGCAGGCCCTGAAGGATTTTCACACACAGCAACTTCAGGCCTCGGGAGGCACCATCCTGTCGTTGGATTTGCTCCAGGTCAAAGGTGTCTCGGTCGGGAAGCTGCTGTTCAAGACGATGCAGCCCGAAGGAGGCTGGGGCTACGTGAGCATGCTGTTTCTACCCTACCGTGATTTCAGCTATTCGATCCGCATCCAGACCTTGGAACGAGCAGGTGACGAAGGTCGCGGCCAGCATGTCTGGGAATGGCTGCACCAATCGCACCCTCAAGAAGCCGACCGCCATGCCCTGTGGTTTGGTCTTGAGGAAGCCCCCGCTGATCCCCACATCGCACGGCATTGCATGGCCGACGAAGACCGTTGGGATGCCCAATTCCCGGACCATCCACTATCGCGTCTACGTGCCGAGTTGGGTCGTGTGATCCCCACGCTCGTAGTCAGCCGCGATGTCAAGAACAGCGCCCCGCATCGCGGATAGTCGTTGATCGCGGAACGATCAACGACTATGGCTGATCTTCGCCGTCACGTGTGCTGAGCGCATCCAGGACCTTCGGATCGGTCTTGTTCGGGATGAATCGGACTGACCCGTCCGCCATCAGGAACATCGCGCCGGTGTGTCGAGAATTGCCGAAACCCTGCTGGTCTCGGTTCAATCCTTTTCCAATCAGCCGCCAGTTATGAGGCTCACCCCAGGCGGGATAACTGATCGACACCTCGCCCGCGATCATCGTATTCGACATGCCATCGATGATGTCTTCGCGGTTGGTCTCGCTGTTGACATCAAAAACCCCCGCATGAGCGACGCTGCCATCGGGCTGGCTGAGCAATCCGCCGACTCCCGCGAAATGGGCCGGACCGTACTTGCCCTGAATCAAGGCCATCGGACCGCCCGCTGCCAGAAATGCGGGGATGGATTGACTCATCGCGGGCAGGTTCGCCGGATCCGAGTAGGCTTTGCTCAGATCGATCTGCTTGGACACAACTTGCCCATCGGGCAGATGAGGCAGCAACAACGTCATCCAGCCATGTCGCGGTTCCAGTTCCGGACTGCCGGGGATCTCTTTGAACAGACCACCAGAGGGATAGCTGTGATGCAGCTGAGCATACGCTTCAGTTGCCATGCTGATTTGCTTCAGATGATCTCCCGTGTAGGAATTGCTCCATTGACCGTAGATGTCCAGCGGTGAGTAGATCAGCGGTCCGGAAAACATCGCCAGCAAGCCCGCTGCCATGCCCACATAGGCCAGGATCAGTTCCCTCCCCCGATGTCCGGCACGCTGCAATTCCCCCTGAGCCAGAAATCCCAGGAGCAAGGCTCCGAAGCCGAAGACCGAGGCGGGAATGCGACTCCAGATGGCGGGGTAGATGGCGATCAACGAAATCGGCAACGACAAGGCCCCGAGGATCACGCTCCACAATGCGGTCCTCGATCGGCCAACCCTGGCGAAAGAAAATCGCGGACGCGACTCGACGGGAATCGCCGCGATTATCTCGTCGGGTAACGTCTCCGCAGGCTTGGCACCAATCGGTGAAGGGATCCCTCTGATTTTCGACCTGGGCCGAGGTTCTGGTTCCCTTGCCCCGTGATCGATGTCGTCGTCAGTGGGCTCATATTCATCGGCAGGCTCATCAACGATCTCAACTTCCGGCTCGCCCAACTGACGCAAGCGTTTGTCGATTTTCTTATGAGGGGTTTCGATGTCATCGTCGGTCGGTTCATCGACGATCTCGACCTCGAGCTCTTCCATTTGTCGCAGTCGCTTGTCGACGCGTTTGGCGGGGACTCGATCAGCCGGCTCATCAACAATTTCAACTTCGGGCTCGGCATCTACTAACTGCCGCAACCGCCGGTCGATCGGCTTGACCGGTGCCTCAACGCCAGGCCTTTCGGCCGTCTCCGCCTCTTCCGAATGATGCATCAAAGCCCATAGGCTTTTGCCTTTAGATGGATTGGCAGCGGGCGGTTCTGCATCGGGATCAGCAGCCGGATCTGGCGCAGGACTGACTGACGGGGCACTGCTTGAGGGCTCAGAAGTCGATGCGGGATCCTCTTCAGGGCTCTTCTGGCCCATCAGTTCCCACAGACTCTTACGTGGCCCAGATTCGGTCATGTCTGTCCCTGAAGGGGCCCGTGGCAGACGCTGCTAGCGTCTGCATTCCGACGCTGGCAGCGTCGGCCACGAGGCCGCAGACCTTAAGTAAAGCGTTCTATCCACGATCTCCGGTAGTTCTGCCCAATGCGACGTCGAATTCACTGACGGCAGGTATCAACATTGCTAGCGTCGTAAATCCGTATGTGGCAGTTAACACCAGCCAGACCCCCAATGTTTCGTGCAGCAAGTAGCCCGTGATCACGTAGAACGTAAAGAACGGCAAAATGAAGGCTGACATCGTCAATGCCGGCGACGGATTCTTGTGTGTCAATGACGCCGACAGGCCGATGGCACCACCCAGAATGAAGACCAGGAAGCTCGGTAATTGCAGCCAGAACGACGACCGGGCCTCCAGAATCAACATCATACAGATGAAGATCCCCAGAAACAGGAAGAACATCGTTCCCAGGCTGTTGGCAATTGCCGAACGCGAGCTGTCGAACGAGATTCCCCCGTGCAAGCCTAGCATACCGGCAAACACGACGAGGACCAGAAAACCAAGGCTGACATAGACGAAGTCTTCAAGAGTCAGTGTCCCCTGGACCAGAAATGAAATCACCAGCAGCAACGGCAGAATGATGACTTCCTTGGTATTCCAGAAGATGCCACCCAGCTTCCCGTAAATGAACTCCTTGGCCGTGATGTCGGTGACGAGGAGTAGTTCGAGGGTTTTCGCATCGCGTTCGGTGGTGAACGATGTCACGGCCTGGGCATTAATGAGCATCAGACTGAGCAACCCGACACCCACAAATGCGAAGCCCGCCGGCGAAATCATCCCCAGAATCAGCTCGTCAGAAGTGGCTTGCGACGCAAACCACGCAGCGGCCAGGAAGGCGACCAAGTAGGCCAGCTTGATGACAAACACCTTACGCCCGTAGGCACTGGTGCAGATCTCTCGCCAGATGACCGGATTGTGCCAGACCTTGCGGGTATAGGCCTTGCGACGGGCATCCGAAACCCCCTCGGGTGCGGTCGGTTGCGAACGCTGGTCCGACGGATTCCACACGCGCAAGCGAGCGATCGTAAAAGCGGACAAGGCCGCCGCCAGTCCCAACATGGCCAGCACATAACTCAGCGGATGCGATGCCACGCCGGCCGATTGGCTCATCGTCGCCAGGGGATCGATCACCAGCAACAGCCCTCGTAGCGGATTCGCCAGGGTCAACCATTCGCCCGCGACTGTCTGCGGACCAATAACCGCGCGGAGAGTCTCGACCAGGCCGACAAATAACACCAGGCCCAATGCGCTGTAAGCGAGCGTCTGAAACGTCTTCTCGCGCCAGAAGGCGATCAACGTCCCCCAACTGCCGGCCGCCAAAGCCGCAGCTGCGGTTACAGCCAGCGACCACCCGATCTGTTGGATTTCGACTCCCCCCAATAGGGAGGTCAGGGCAAATGCAGGCAGCGAGACGGCCAGCAATACCCCCACGATCAACAGGCTGGCCGTAAGCTTTCCCAATACCAATTCGCGATTGCGCAAATCGGTCATCAGCAATAGGATCAAGGTCTTACGATCTTTCTCCTGAGCAATATTGCCCGCTGCAAACAGCAGCGAAAAGAACACGACCAGAGTTAACTGCAGCAACGAAAAGACCTGAAAACAGATCGCACCAAAACGTGCCAGATCACCCAGATGGCGTTCTTGCTGCCAGCCGAACGTGACCTGCCCGAGTGTGTACATCAACACAAATAGCGCCGCGACATAGCCGGCACGGGCCGCAAAATGTTGGATCTGTCGCGGAGCAGTGAGTGCCTCGCGGCTGAAGATGGGACCGACAACAAACACAGGGATTTCCTTTTCGATCAGCCAATGCAGTTTCCAGGATGACGGAATGCTCTACGTCATTGGCCTGAAAAGAGTTGGTGTATTTTCACTTCAGGTTATCCCGATCGAGGAAGACTCGCAACTCCGGGATGTTGCCGTCCCACGACGCGCGATCCCAAATTTGTGAACCCCCACTCGACCATCCAGCGGTGCCCGGCTAAACTACTGGCCCGATTGTGAATCTGGTGTGAATCAAGGAACGAGTTTTTATGTCTGTCGAAATGCTGCTTGCTGGACATCGCCTGTGGGACTCTTTTGCGGATAAAGTCTTAGAGGGTCAGGACTTAACGGAATCGGAAGCATTGCAGGTCCTGGCCTGTCCCGATGTGGAAGTCCCGTCGTTATTGGCGGCCACGTTTCGAGTCAGGCACCGCTACCACGCCAATCGGGTTCAGCTCTACTACCTCCGCAATGCCAAGAGCGGTCTGTGCCCTGAAGACTGCAATTATTGTTCGCAGTCGAAAATCGCCGAGACCGAAGTCAATCGCTACGTCTTCCAGGACGAGAAGACGTTGCTCGAAGGGGCTCGCCAGGCGAAAGAGAGCCAGGCTCGGACTTTCTGTATCGTCGCTAGCGGCCGCGGTCCGAATGAGCGTGAGCTGAATCACGTCTGCAACGTGGTGCGGAAGATCAAAGACACCTACGGCATGCACATCTGCGTCTGCCTGGGATTGCTGAGCCCCGATCAGGCCGAGCAGCTCAAAGCGGCGGGCGTGGATCGCGTCAATCATAACCTGAATACCAGCGAGCGGATGTACGCCGACATCTGCACCACGCACACCTACCAAGATCGCATCGACACGCTGCAAGCCGTGCGGAAGGCCGGCATTGAACTGTGTTCTGGGTGTATCGTCGGGATGGGCGAATCGCACCGGGATCTCGTGGAGATTGCCGTTTCGCTGCGTGAATTGCAAGTCGAATCGATCCCGATCAACTTCCTGCATCCAATCGACGGCACGCCGTTGGCCGGTCGTGAAGACCTGACTCCGCGAGATTGCCTGCGGGCCCTCTGCATGTTCCGGTTCATGAATCCGCGCTGCGAAATCCGCATCGCCGGCGGCCGCGAATTGCAATTGCGGTCACTGCAGCCGCTGGGACTCTATCCGGCAAATTCGATCTTCGTCAGCGATTACCTGACCACCAAAGGTCAGACTCCGCAGGAAGACTACCAGATGATCGCCGACCTGGGCTTCGAGATCGTGAATCCGCCCGGAGTGTTGTCGGCCGAGGGGCTGACGGAAGCTCCAGTAGCCCATGGCGATTGCTGTCATGAACACGACGAGTGTGCGTCGGCGTAAGTGATTCTTCCGTGGGATAGGCATCCTGTCTGTCAATCGCGAAGCGACAATGCGGTGATCAAAGACGGCGGCATTCAAATGGTGATCGTGCGATGAATGGGCTGCGTGTTTGTCACTTGAGATGACAAATGACAGGCAGGATGCCTATCCCACGGAACGCCGGACGCTCGCCTGGTCGAATCATAACCGCACATTGGCCGGCGCATCGGGCCAACTGTTGTCGAGAACCTTATCGGTCTGTTGTTGCCGGAAGGCGTGCAGCTTGGCTCGCAATTCCGGCTGCGAAGTTCCGAGAATGCTGACGGCCAGGAGCCCGGCATTCGTGGCGCCGGCTTTGCCGATCGCGAGTGTCGCCACCGGAACTCCGCCCGGCATCTGGACGATCGATAGCAGCGAATCGAGGCCACTGAGTGCATGGCTTTGGACGGGTACCCCTAAGACGGGCAGAACCGTATGCGCGGCGACCATTCCCGGTAAATGAGCGGCTCCGCCGGCTCCGGCGATGATCAATTGCAACCCGCGAGATTCCGCGGTCGTGGCATATTCCTGCATCCAGACAGGCGTCCGATGAGCGGAGACGACGCGGCATTCGTGCGGAATCCCGAATTGCTTCAGGATGTCCGCGGCGTGCTGCATGGTCTCCCAATCCGACTGGCTCCCCATGATAATGCCGACTAGGGGAACAGCGGCGGGCTGTGACGTATCGTTGGACATAAACTTGGGCCCACTGAAGCTGCGGTGCGACACCAGAGAACGCTGTCGTGTCCCATTGAATCTACGACTTGGCGTGACTGCCCGCAATGCTGGAACGGTATCTCCGGTCGGCAACCTCAATCCCATAAATCCCTTTGGTCCGATTGGGACGCGGGAATCGATCGCGCGTAAAAAAAGCGGCCACCAATCTTTTCAGACTGATGCCCGCTTGATCGTATTCGCCGTGAACTAGGCCAACAAACCAGGAATCAACTTGCCGCCATCCAGGATCGGCACAGGTCGCCCCAACGGTGTCAGGTATTCCTTGGTCGAATCGATACCCATTTGGTGGAAGAACGTCTTCAAGATATCTGCGACACCGATCGGTTCGGTCGCCGGATAGGCCGCCTGCTTATCAGTGGCTCCCAGAATCTGACCGGGCTTCACGCCACCACCGGCGAAGCAGACGCTTTGAGCCATCGACCAGTGATCGCGGCCAGCTTCCTTGGTGACGCGGGGAGTACGGCCCATTTCGCCCATCATGATCACGAGTGTCGAATCCAGCATTCCGCGGCGTTCGAGGTCGGTGATCAGGGTGGCGAAGGCGCGATCCGCAAACGGGATCAAGTCGGTCTTCAAGCTCGGGAAGCAGTTGAAATGCACGTCCCAACCCGGAGCATCCACACCCACGAACCGGCAACCCGATTCCACCAGTCGGCGAGCCAGCAGGCAGCTTTGACCGATTTGAGTATCGCCGTATTCGCGACGAATTGCTTCCGGTTCCGATTGGATATCGAAGGCCTTCTTCGCTTCGACCGAGGCAATCAATTCGAGGGCCTTTTCGTAGTAGGTCGACATGACTTTCGGACGCCCCTGCCCCATCGACAACTTCTTCTCGAGACCTGCCAACAACCGTTGGCGGGCGAGATTGCGCGCCGGATCGATACCATCGATGGCACTCAAGTCCTTGACTTCGAAGTCTGGCTGTTGAGGATCCGATTCGATGACGAACGGAGCATGCTCAGCACCGTAGAAGCCGGGGCCACCGGCAGACATGGGTTGCAGCACGTTGATATAGGGAGGAATCGTCGTTTTCGCGCCCAATTCCCGCGAGACGATTGATCCCAGCGAGGGGTACAAGTCGTTGGTGGGAATGTGATGCTCACCATCGGAGAATGCCGCTTTACGCCCAGTCATCACCCAGTGGTAACCGGTGCTGTGTCCATTATCAGCATGGCTATGGCTGCGGAGCACGGTGAACTTATCGGCAATTTTTGCCGACATGGAGCAGTATTCGCTGAAGAACGTCCCCGGCACCACGGTGGGAATGGTCGCGAACGGGCCGCGAATCTCAACCGGAGCTTCCGGCTTGGGATCATACATATCCAACTGCGGCGGGCCACCTTCGAGGAACACGAAGATACACGCCTTGGCCTGGGCAGCCAGGCCGGTGGAGGCCACCTGCTCCATCGCCATCAGGCGGGGCAGAGACATGCCGGCCATCATCCCGCTCGCCCCAATCCGCAACATATGGCGGCGAGTCATTCCGGTACAATCGCGATAAACATTGTTGTTAAATCGGTCTCTCATGCTCGCACCTATGTTTGATAGCGTTCGGATTCGCGTCAGAACAACGTACTTTTATCTTAGGCTGGACGACCCTGTCCAGCATCTCACATTTGTATTCCGGACAATCTTGTCCGGTGATTCACTTGCCGGACAGGATTGTCAGGCCTTCAGACCGTCAGTGGTTATAGAGAAATTCTTTGGAATTCATTAATGCCCACAAGATATCTTCGGCCGCCGTGCGGCGTAACTCGCGGTTTTCAGTCAGATGTTTCAACGTTAATTGCTGTTCGTCGGCCGTCGGGAAGCGTGACAGCGACAGTAAATACAGTTCTTCGATCAAGGCTTCGTCGCTCGAAATCGACTCGACCAGTTTCTTAATGGTCCCCGTGTGGTTGTGCAGTTTGCTCACAATCTCGGGAGAATTCAGCAAGTGCAGCGCCTGACTGATGCTCGGTTCATTGCTGCGTTCACAGTCACAAACCGTATTACGGGCCGGGCGGCCGAAGACCTTGAAGAAGTAGGAAGGCATGCGGCTGTCCCAGATCTGGACCGCACGATATCCCATTGGCCAGCCGTTGAACTTTTCGGGAACTCCCGAGACCTGGCAGACGGCATCCAACAAGACTTCCGCAGGCAGGGCCTTATCGTAAGCGTGCGAGAAATTCTGCCGATCAGTCGCATTGGTACCGACCGGCTCATAGCTCATCTGATAGACGCGCGAGTTCAGGATTGTTCGAGTGAAGGCCTTCAGATCGTACTTTACATCTTGCATGTGCTTGGTCAACGCATTGAACAGCGGTGGGTTCGTGGGCGGATTAGTGTCGCGCATATCATCGATGGGATCGACGAGTCCCCGGCCCAGATAATGAGCCCACATCCGATTGACGATCGCCTGCGAGAAGAAATGGTTGTCCGGAGCCGTCATCCAGTTGGCCAGAGCCACTCGCCGGTCGGATACCAGTTTGAAGTCGGCCGCAGGAGCACCCAGAGCACGCGCCGGAACGGCAAGTCCAGTCCGCGGATGTTTCAAATCCGTTCCGCCACGGGATAAGAGCACTTCTCCCTGATTCGGAATGTTCTTACGAGTCATCCCGGTAAAGAAGCCGGCCAGACCGTAGTAGTCGTCCTGACTCCACTTCTCGAACGGGTGATGATGACATTGAGCACATTCGATCCGGACCCCCAGAAAAAGCTGGCTGATCGCTCGGCTCAAGACTTCGGGTTCGTTCAGGGCTTTATAGATCGGAGCAGGACTCTCGGAAAGTGAACCGCCCTGGACAGTGAGGATCTCGCGGACCCAGGCATCATAGGGGCGGTTTTCGGCGAATTGCTTATGCACCCAGCGCGATGCCGCAACGGCTCCTTCGGGTGTCAAAGCCTGCTGGTCAATGCGAAGCAGGTCGGACCACAGCATCGTCCAAAAGTCGGCATAATCGGGCGATTGGAGCAACTGATCGATCAGCTTGGCGCGACGATCAGGGGCTTTGCTCGTGAGGAATTCGCGGGCTTCAGGGACGGTGGGCAAGCGGCCGATCGTGTCAAGGAAAACTCGTCGCACGAACACGGAGTCAGAGGCTTCGCCGCTGGGTTCGATGCCCAAGCGTTCCAGCTTGTTCCAGACCAGGCCATCGATGAAGTTGTTTTCCGGCGGACGCTGGAACTTCACACCGCTGCGGGGAATGGTGATCCGGCAGATGGCAACATGTCCGGCATAGCGAGCCAGGATCGCGGCCTCGCCGAGGACATCGGTCCCTTGGATCAAACCACGTGAATCCACTGCACCGATATTGGGAGTGTTGGAGACAAACTCAGACTCAGCGGTGACGCAGTACTTTCTGCCGGACGCATCGGTCGCGGTCACTCGCAATTGTTGAAAATCGTTCGGAACCAAGACACGTTCTGCCGGTTCAACTTCGATACTGACGACCGCGGATTCTTCGGGGACCGAATAATTAGCCCCTTCACGCACCCAGCGGAGCAGTCGGCGATAACGAGCATCTCCGCGTTCCAGCTTCCGGCCGCCACCATGTGGGACGATCGCCGCCCCCTTCAGAAGTAGCAAGCTCTTTTCCGGCGCATTGACGTTCAGCCGCCGGCCGCGGCTTTCTTGCAGCAGCGACAGGTGGTCGGCCCCGGAATCAAATCCGAAGACGCTCAACTTAAAACCGTTCTGACCTTCCGCCTTACCGTGACATCCACCCGAGTTACAGCCGGCTTTGGTCAGAATTGGCAGGACTTCATGCTGAAATGAAACCGGAACTGGCGTGTTTAATCCCGTAATCTGCAGCGGGACGTGAATTTCTTGCTTATCGAGGCGGACGATGATTTCGCCAACTCCCTCGGCTCGCGGGCGAACCAGGCCCCGCGTGTCGATATCGGCGAGGATCGGAGGGACAACCTCGAATTTGACTTCGCGAGAGACATCGACCGACCGCCCCTCAGGCAAGGTCGTGCTGATCAGCAGTTGCTGCGATCGCTCCGGCCGGTCGATCTGGACGCGAGGTGGGCTGCAACGCAGCTCGGCTTGCACAGCCGACGAGGCGATCCCAATGAACAGCAGGTTCAGAAGAGTTACCCGCAGGAATAGCCAACTCGGTCTCCGCACGCACATCGGTTTCGTCTCCCCTAGAAACTAACCTGAGAAACAAATCTACTTATCTTTATTTAACCCGATTTGAGTGTGACCTGCAAGAGATTTAAACATATTCCGTTAAACCAGTTGCGGTATTCACCTGCAGTCGAATTTCGGAACGGCGGCAAAGCCCGTGAAACAGCTGCAAGACAGAATGAATCAACACCTATCATGTTATTTGCAGAAACCGGCGATTGGTTCCATTTTGTCAACAATCTTCTACGAATTTTCCGAGGCCAAGTCAAAGTTCGGTAGCAGAACTCGCTGAGAGTTCTGGCCGGCTTTGGCAACACCCTCGGAAGTCTTGGCGACTTCGGCTACGGCGATTTGTTTCCGATGTGTGCTTAACGTGTTAGGATAGCTCGACTTCGCCAGACACTTCATGATTCGCAACTCGGAAAGCGCTCGGGATGGCCGTCTCTGACCTGAATGACGCGGAAAGTAATCGACTCGCGGCTGATGCGGCTCGCGATCCCGCGGGAAACTGGAAACGTTGGGGCCCCTATTTGTCGGATCGACAATGGGGGACTGTACGTGAGGATTATTCCGACAATGGCGATTGTTGGGGGTACTTCCCTCACGACCACGCGCGCAGCCGGGCCTACCGTTGGGGTGAGGATGGCCTGTTCGGGATCACCGATCGCGAGTGCCGTTTATGTTTCGGAATCGCGCTGTGGAATGCGCGCGATCCAATTCTGAAGGAGCGACTGTTCGGCCTGACCGGCCCGGAAGGCAATCATGGCGAGGACGTCAAAGAAGAGTATTTCTACCTCGATTCGACTCCCACGCACTCTTACATGCGGGCCCTGTACAAGTACCCGCAATCCGAATTCCCTTACGACCAGATTGTCGCCGAGAATAAACGGCGCGGGAAACAAGATCCCGAGTATGAACTTCGAGATACGGGCGTCTTCGACGAAGACAAGTACTTCGACGTGCAGGTCGAATACGCGAAGAATTCACCCAATGATCTGCTGGTGCGCCTGACAATTTCCAATCGCGGCCCATTTGAGTCGCCGTTGCACGTCTTGCCGACGATCTGGTTTCGTAACACCTGGTCTTGGGGTTGTACGCACGAGGGTTGCTGGACCAAGCCCCGCATTGTGGGGGGGCGCGGACCGGCTTTGCTCTGTTACCACGCGACGCTAAACGAGTTTTCCTACGCAGCAGACGTGGGGCCGTCAGGTGAATCGCCACCCTGGCTCTTCACCGAGAACGAAACCAACTACGAACGTATCTTCGGTGCCGCAAGCATCGGCCCTTATCGTAAGGATGCGTTCCATGAATACCTGATCGATGGCAAGACCGAGGCGATCAGCCCTGACCTCAGCGGCACGAAAGCAGCGGCCCACTATGCATTGAACGTTTCTGCGGGTGGTGAAGTCGTATTACGGATGCGATTGTGTGCGACGAACGAAGCTCCGTCAGAATCGTTTGGCCCAGGGTTTGACCGCGTCTTTGACAAACGAGCGAAAGAGGCTGCGGCCTATCTCGCGCTGCGGCAGCCCAGCTGCGTGACACCCGACGAAGCCCAGGTCATTCGGCAGGCCGAAGCCGGACTACTGTGGAGCAAGCAGTTCTACCATTACGTGGTCGAAGACTGGTTGCAAGGTGACCCGGGGCAGCCACCAGTGTCGCCCGCCCGTCTGGCAGGCAGAAACCATGATTGGGGACACCTCTTCAATCGCGACATCATTTCCATGCCCGACAAATGGGAATATCCCTGGTATGCCGCGTGGGATCTGGCGTTTCACATGATCCCATTTGCGGCTGTCGATCCGCAGTTTGCCAAGGAACAATTGCTGTTGCTCTTGCGTGAATGGTACATGCACCCGAATGGTCAAATCCCGGCCTATGAATTTGCCCTGGGAGATGTAAATCCGCCGGTGCATGCGTGGGCTTGCTGGCGTGTCTATAAGATGACGCGCCGCGGCGGACGGCGTGATCGCCAGTTCCTGGCCCGTGCCTTTCACAAGCTGTTGCTGAACTTCACTTGGTGGGTGAATCGCAAAGATCCCAATGGACAAAACTTGTTCTCCGGGGGGTTTTTAGGGCTCGATAACATCGGAGTATTCGATCGTTCAAAACCAATGCCGACAGGCGGTTTTCTCGAGCAGGCGGATGGCACGGCGTGGATGGCCTTTTACTGCATGATCATGCTGTCGATGGCCCTGGAACTGGCCGTCGACAATCCCGAATACGAGGACGTCGCGTCCAAATTCTTCGAGCATTTCGTCGCCATTGTCCACGCGATTAATACTCTGGGAGGCACCGGTCTCTGGAATGAAACGGAAGGTTTCTACTACGACCATCTGAACATCGACGGCAAGAGCCAACCGATTCGTATCCGCTCGATGGTGGGCATCATTCCGCTCTACGCGGTCGGTGTGATCGACGAAGGAATGCTGGCGGGGCTGCCGGGATTTCGGAAGCGGATGGACTGGTTCCTCAAAAACCGACCCGAGTTAGCGCGGCATCTGTTGAGTTCCGAATCCGAGGGCTGCACGCGGCATGTCAAGCGTTATCTACTCGGTATTCCGACCCGGGAACGCCTGACGCGAATCCTGCAACGGGTTCTGGACGAGAGCGAATTCCTGTCCCCCTATGGCGTCAGATCGATGTCCCGGGTCCATGCCGACAAGCCGTTTACCGTCGAATTCGGCGGCGAAACGCTCCGCGTGGAATATCTGCCGGGCGAGTCCGATAGCTGGCTGTTCGGTGGCAATTCCAACTGGCGTGGACCAGTCTGGTTTCCGGTTAACTTCCTGTTGATTGAAGCTCTCGAACGGTATCACCACTTTTATGGCGATTCGTTCCAAATCGAGTGCCCGATCGGTTCGGGAAAACTCATGAATCTGGCCCAGGTCTCGGCGGAATTGACGGCGCGGCTGACTCGGTTGTTCCTGAAGGATGACGAGGGTCGGCGGCCCTGCCACGGGGACGACGAACGCTATGCAACGAATCCTCACTGGCGCGATAATGTCTTGTTCTATGAGTACTTTCACGGAGACAATGGCCGCGGCTTGGGTGCCAGCCATCAGACCGGCTGGACCGCCCTGGCGGCCAGCCTGATCCGCGATGCCGCCCGAGACAGGCAAAAGCCGGATGCGCGGGATTGATGAAAGTCGTTGATCGCTCCGCGATCGAAACGCCATCGCAGTATCGGCGCTGCATGAGAATGAAGTTCATCCGTAACGCAGACTCGCCACTGCGATCGCGTTATGATCGCGGAGCGATCAACGACTATCTTTGGCCATCCTTACCCATGACAGCACACGAAAACATGCCATCAACACCGCCCAGCGACCCTGCAGCAGAGTTCGCCGCCGCCACAACCACCGCAGCCCTGTTCGACTTAGGCCAGCGAACGCAGCTCGAACTCACCGGCGCTGATCGTCAAAAATATCTCCACAATTTTTGTACCAATGAGATCCGAAACCTCCGTCCCGGTCAAAGTTGCGAGGCGTTTGTCACCACCATTCAAGGGAAGATCAAAGCCCATATTTTTATCTTCGCCGAGGAAAATTCGTTGTGGGTCGATGCCCTGCCTGGTTACGAAGATTTGTTGTTCGCCCACTTCGACAAATACTTGATCACCGAGGATGTCCAATTCCAGCGGCGCTCGGCCGAATATGTCGAGTTCTATGCGAGCGGCTCGGAGGTCTTGCCGCGACTGGCAAAACTCGGATTGCCCGTAGGCAACCTCACGACGTCTCAACATGTGCGAACATCGCTGGAGTCACATTCCATTGCCGTACGTCGAGTTGATTGGCTCGGAGTTCCCGGCTGTCTGATTCAGGTTCCAGTTGCCGAGTCGACTGCCGTCTGGCAAAGTCTAGTCGCTGGCGGATTGGAACCTGCGGGGCCCGAGACCTACAACGCGTTGCGAATCGCAGCCGGATTCCCCAATTATGGAGTTGACATCACAGAGGACAATCTCGCCCAGGAGGCGGCCCGGACGAATCTGGCCATCAGCTTCACCAAAGGCTGTTACCTGGGGCAGGAACCCATCGCGCGGATTGACTCGATGGGCCATGTCAATCAGGAGCTGCGCATCCTCCGTTTGCAGTCGGGACCGGCACCGGAAACCGGTGCCAAGGTCCTGATGCCCGGTGAGGTCCGCGAGGCCGGTACTGTGACATCAGCCGGATGGGATTACACCGCCAACGCGCCCGTGGCGCTGGCGATCATCAAACGAAACTATCTCCCACCGGGGACCAAGTTGAACGTCGTTTGCGGTGAGCAAGAGGTCGCTGCGACCGTGTTCGCACGGTCGTAATCGTTACTTAGCCGCCAGCGCCAACTTCGCGCCGACAAACGCGGTGAGCTGCGCCTGGTTGGTTTTCACGCACTCTTCAAAGTATTTGCGCGCCTCTTCCGACTGCTGAGCAGCGTCACTTTTCACACCTTGAAAATAGTAGGCTTCACACAGCCACTGGGCTTTCGCCATGGGGTCGGCAGACGCATTCGCGGCTTTGATCAAACCCGCATCATCGATCTTCCCCAGCATGTATTGAGACAGTGTCACGTGCCAATTGGGCGTTGCCGGAAGGGATTGCAGGAACGTCTCCAATTCTGTTTTCGCTGCGGCTGGCTGATTGGTTTTCGACTGGGCCGTGAACTTCCAGAGTGCGTATAAGGCAGCCGTCGGCTGCAATTGGCGGGCCTTCGTAAAATCAGCGGTGGCGCCGGCATAGTCCTTCGCAAAGTACCGAGCAAACCCGCGTCCGGCGTAGTTATCCGGATCGTTGGGAGCCAGCGTGATCGCAGCGGTAAAGGCCTCGTTGGCCGGTGCCAGCTTGCCTTGCGCGACCCGTGCAGTCCCCAATAGACGTTGTGCTAACGCATTCTTCGGATAGCTCTCCAGCGAGAGCACATAGTCATTTTCCGCCTCGAACCACTCCAGCTTCTGGGTCCGGGCGAAACCGCGGTTCAAGGCCGCCATATAAAAATTCGGGTTCAATTCCAGGGCTTGGGTGAAGTCAGCAATCGCAGGATCAATTCGACCCTGCTGGATGTTGAATGTACCTCGATTGTTGAAGACCAACGGATCATCGGGGAGTTCAGCAACAGCCTGGTCAAAACTGGCTCGTGCCTTTCCAGGATCTCCCGCCTTCAGGAAAGCATCGGCCCGGCCGAAGTGGGCCGTTTGAAATTCGGGATCCAACTTGACCGCTTCGCCATAGTCGGCAGCCGCACCGAGATAGTCCTTCAAATACATCTTGGCCAGGGCCCGCTGATAGTAGACCAGCGGCCGAACATTGGGCGGCAGATCTTCTTTCGTTGCCAGCGGGGTGGCGATACTCACGGCCAGTTGAGCGTGGGCCGGCTTGTTTTCCAACTCGGACAGAGACGTCAACCCGTAGAAATACGGGATATGGAAGATCAGAAACTGCTTCCCGGCGATTCCCAATGCCTCTCTCGCGTCTGCTATCCCACCGCGAACCTTCTGTCCCGAGCCCTCGAGGCGTCCCAGATCGATCAGCGCGCTCGCCCGATAATAGCGGGCGACGGCGTGTCGCGGATTGGAGTTCAGAACCTGTGTCGTCAGGTCAATGGCTTGCGCGTACTGCTGCTGTTGGTAGGCAGATTGGGCCTGCCGTACAATGTTTTCCAGCGGCGAGGCTGGATTAGCGGGCCGGGGAAAGAGCGGATCGAGAACTTCCGGCTCGGCATTCGGACCGGGGTCCGCTTCCGGTTTCAACTTAGAATTTGAGGGCACCTTTTCGGGTCCTGCATTCCGTTTCTGACGTTGAGCATACGCAGCCTGTTCGCCCACCGAACTCCACCCCACGAGGCAAATCAGCACCCAGATCAATCGGTTCCAAGACATGTCATATCCTCAAGGAAAATATCTTTTCACTGCATTCGACAGATGGGAGTCAGGTTACGGGCCGGTACTTCGATCTCTCACTTGCTGCTGGCGACGCGCTTCGTAGCAAATGATCGCCAATGCCGCCGCCGCATTCAAGGAGTTCAATGTCCCTTGCTGCGGAATCCGCACCGAGGCCCGACAATGCCGGGCCACTTCGTCGCTGATCCCGCGGCCTTCATTACCAATAACCAACAGTGTCGGCTGGCAGAAATCAAAATCGCTGATGATGGTGGTGGCCTTTTCGCTGGCCGAGACGATTGCCATCGTGGCGGGAACCGATTCGAGGAAAGCCGCCAAATCGGGCACACGGGCGATCGGCAAGCGATTGACGGCTCCGACCGAACTGCGAGCCACCTGGCTGGTCACGCCGCATTGTTCGCGAGTCCCAATAATGATTCCCGCAGCATCGAAAATCTCAGCCGAACGCAGCATGGCTCCGAAATTGAAGGGATCCTGAATCCGATCCAGCGCGACCGATAACGGCCAGCGTGCGGCCTTCGCCAGTACGGTTTCGGCCGTCTGATAAGGGAACTCAGACATCCGAGCGGCGAAACCTTGATGGTCCTCACCACGGCAGCGCGACACCAGCGTATGCCGAGCGGCCTGATGCACGGAGACAGCGGCGGCATCGGCCAGTTGCCGAATCGCGGCGACATCGGGGTCCGGCAAATCATCAGCCAACCAAAGTTCCAGAATCGGCCACGCACGTGATTGCAATGTTTCGTGCACGAGGTGCCGGCCCCAGATCCAGGACGTCTGATGATTACCGAGCGGTTTGGCCGCGGACTTGGAGCCGGAAGGTTTTTTGTAGGGGGAACTTGCCATAAGGCGAACTTAATCTGTGTTAATAAACATTGCGCCGGTTTTCGTGGGATAGGCTTCCAGCCCGTCATTTGTCACCTCAAGTGACAAACCCGTAGTCCATTCGGCATGCGATTCCCACTTTAATCGCGACAGTCCTTTGGTTACGGCTTTGTCGCTTCGCGATTGACAGGCAGGATGCCTATCCCACGGTTTGGTTGCGAGCGAGGCCTGCCTGTAGGATGATAACCGCCATGCGTTCAACCGAGTATCGTCTCTGCCGCGAAAGGTCTTTTTCATGTCGTACAGCCGTTGGGTGATCGTTCTGGGCGTCGTTTTGTTCGCGGGTTCTGTCAGGGCTGGAGAGAAGATCGTACTCGTCGCCGGCGGGACTGAACCGCCGGCGGGGATTGCAGCGGAACGGACAAAATTGATGTCCCCGTTTGGCATTGATTTTGATCGCCAAGGCGTGGGCTACATCATGGAACTCAGCGGCCAACGCGTCTTCAAACTGGAAAAAGGACTGTTACATCAGGTCGCGGGAACAGGGCAGCTCGGCAAGGGTGGAGACGGTGGCCCGGGACTGAAAGCCGAATTCAACGGGATGCACAACCTGGCAGTCGGTCCCGACGGAGTCATCTATCTGGCGGATACCTGGAATCAACGCATTCGCAAATATGATCCGAAAACCGGTGCTGTCACCAATTTCGCGGGGACTGGAGACAAAGGCTTTTCTGGAGATGGCGGTCCAGCGGAAAAGGCCGTGTTCGGCGGTATTTATTGCGTGACGCTCACGCCGGACCATAAGCGACTCGTGCTGGCCGATTTGGACAATCGACGGATCCGAGCCATCGATCTGGCAACGCGGCAAGTCACGACAGTTGCCGGCAACGGACAGAAGGGCGCGCCGGCCGATGGTGCAGTCGCTGCTGAGTCTCCCCTCGTCGATCCGCGGGCGGTCACGGCTGATCTGGAGGGCCGGATCTACATTCTGGAACGCAGTGGCCATGCGCTGCGAATTGTGGATTCCGATGGCAAGATTCGGACCGTGGTCGGCACGGGAAAAGCGGGGCACTCGGGCGACGATGGTCCGGGGCGAGCGGCGACGCTGAATGGTCCCAAGCATTTGTGCCTCGATCGCGACGGCAGCGTGATTATTGCCGACACGGAAAATCATGCAGTGCGGCGTTATCTGCCCAAAGCGGACCGCATCGTCAAGATCGCCGGAACGGGGAAAAAGGGATCAGCCGGAGTTGGTGGCCCGCCCGCTCAGGTGGAACTCTTTCAGCCGCATGGAGTCACGATTGGTCCGGCAAACGAGCTGTATATCGTCGATAGCGGCAACGATCGGGTACTGAAGATCGTGAACGAATGAAAGTCCATTTCGACGCCACGGGAGGGTGAGGCTCCTGCCGAACCGCATGGTCTGGCGGGGGCCAAAAGACGCTTGCGGTTCGGCAGGTGCCTCACCCTAGGGGTAAGAAAAGTTTCGATTGCGTATCAGTTGAATTCTTTCGGACTGTATTGCGCGTTTATGTGCCGCCCAGTAAAGCTCGGCGCTGGGCCGTGACCGTTTGTGGGAGCTTGGATTTGATC
>JAQGHS010000562.1 GCA_028291605.1 Planctomycetaceae bacterium
ATTGATGATTGAATGCAATCGTCAATCATCAATCATCAATCATCAATCAGAAATTCCAACATGGGTACTCGTACGATTGTTATTGCCACCTGGCCCGTTATTGCTACCAGCTTGTTGCTGCTGGGGCTGGGTGTGCTGGCGGCGTGGTGGGTTGATAAGACGCAAAGTGATAACTCGCTGCTGATTGCGCAAGAGGTACACGGAGTCGTCGCCGCTCAGGATCTCTATACCAAGATGCGCGAATTCCGGCGCAATCTGGATCTCTTCCTGCGGACCGGCAGTCAGATCGAATTCGATAAGATCCAGGCGCACCGGACGGATACCCAGGAACTGCTCAGCGAGGCCAAACGGTCGGCACGCACGCCCACAGAGCAACAATTGGTGGAAGTCGTCGAACGCGGCTATATCCATTTTTATGACGAGTACCAGCGCATCCAGATGGCGGAACCCCAGGAGCATCAGCAGAAGGCGCTGGCCGCGCTGGTTGATCAGATTCTGACTAAGGAAGTCCTGGAACCGGCCCAAAAATGTGTCGACTACAACCGGCAGGTGATTGAGACTTCGAATTATGCGTTGAAACAAACGGCAAAACGGATTCGGATCGGCTTCATTTTACTGGGGACCTGCGGGTCACTGGCGGGATTAGCGTTGGGTGTGGGGGTCGCGTTGAACCTGCGCAAGACGATGGTCAAATTGCATGTCTCGGTCCAGGGAGTCGCCGGACGTCTGACCGAAGTCTTGGGCCCTGTAACCCTCTCCGAGGGGACCACGATGCAGGAACTGCAGCTCAGTCTGCAGGCCATGGAACAACATATTGCCGATGTCGTGGAACGGCTGCAGCGTCAAGATCTGGAAATTCTGCGGCGCGAGCAACTGGCCTCGCTGGGACAGATGGCTGCCGGGCTGGCGCACGAGTTGCGCAATCCGTTAATGCCCATGAAAATGCTGGTGCAGTCGGCGGTTCAGAAGGGGGACGATGGCCCGGGCTTACGCGGCCGTAGCTTGCAGGTGATGAACGAAGAAATCGGCCGCATGGAGACGTCGCTGCAGGCGTTCCTGGACTTCGCTCGGCCACCCCAGTTGGAAAAGAACGTCTTCGATATGCGGACGTTGTGCGTTCAAACTCTGGAACTGGTCTCGGCGCGAGCCACCGCGCAGGAAGTGCAGTTTGTCCAGCGATTTCCGGATCATCCCGTGCGGGTTTATGCCGACGCGGGCCAGTTTCGCCAGGTCTTATTGAATCTGGTCTTGAATGCATTGGACGCCTTGCCGAAAGGTGGCACGATCGACATCAAGATCGAAGCTCGGCCAGAAGATCAGGTGAGTGGCCGATCGACTGTCGATGCCGTACGGCTGGCGGAATTTGCGTTGGCTCCGACAGGATTGCGTCAGGTGCCGCAGATTTCGTCGCTTGAAAACCCGTTGTCGCGGCACAGCCTGGCCAAGTCATCGCGCAAGGAGCTGGTCGAAGGGGGATGGTGCGTTGTTACCATTCGGGATACGGGTACGGGGATGCCGCCGGAACTTGTGGAGCGGATCTTTGAACCGTTCGTGACGACCAAGGAAACAGGGCATGGACTGGGACTCTCGACTTGCCGCCGTGTGGTCCAGGCTCATGGCGGGACAATTACGGCGGCGAATCGGCCCGAGGGAGGATCCGTCTTTACCTTTCGTCTCCATATGATTCGGGACGACGTGCCGACCATCGTGCCGTTACCGTGACCAACCGGTGTTGTAGCCGCGTTTCGCCAGAACGCGGGTGAGTGACTGGCGAGGCCCGCACTCTGGCGAGATGCGGCTACGACGCATTGCCACTCCAGTGTCAGCCTATTTCCGATCAACACCGCCGCTAGCAGGTCCGGCCAGGGCCGACTTTCGCGCCTACATATCGGATTTGTATTCAGGTCAGACTACGCCGTAATGTCTGTGCCTGTTAAATTCGAATTCACAGACTGGTACCACTTTACGCTCGCGAGTTGCTGTTATGCCGACGCTGTTGGTGATTGATGACGAACCGAATATTGCCTATTCGATTGAAACCTGCCTGGCCTCGGACACGCTGAAGGTCATTTCAGCGACGACGGCCAAGAAGGGGATTCAGATGGTGCGGGACCAGAAGCCCGATGCCATCCTCTGCGATGTTCGCTTGCCCGATATGTCGGGCCTGGACGCCTATCAGGAAATCAAGCGCATTGATCCGCGCGTGCCGGTCATCATTATCACGGCCTATGCCCGCACCGAGACCGCGATTGAAGCCATGCGGACGGGTGCGTTCGAGTATCTGTTGAAACCGGTCGATTTTAATCGTTTGCAGGATGTCCTGAAAAAGGCACTCGAAATGAGTCGCCTGAATCGGATTCCGGCGTTGATGGGTTCCGAGCCCGCGGATCTGTCGGCCGATCACATTGTCGGTAATTCGCTGGCCATGCAGGATGTCTACAAGGCCATCGGCCGGCTGGCGACGCAGCAAGTACCGGTCTTGATCCTGGGCGAAAGCGGTACGGGCAAGGAACTGGTGGCTCGCGCGATCTATCACTATAGCCAGCGCAGCACCAAACCATTCCTGGCGATCAATTGCGCAGCACTGACCGAAACGTTGCTGGAGAGCGAACTGTTTGGGCATGAAAAGGGGGCGTTCACGGGTGCCGACCAACGTCGCATTGGCAAGTTCGAACAGGTCAACGGGGGGACGATTTTCCTGGATGAAATTGGCGACATGAGCCCTGCCACGCAGGCCAAAGCGCTGCGTTTATTACAACAGCAGCAGTTCGAACGGGTGGGGGGCAATCAAACGGTGGAAACCGACGTCCGCATCATCACGGCCACGAATCGTGATCTCGCCACACTGGTGGAAGAGGGGAAATATCGACGCGATCTATTCTATCGATTGAACGGATTTACGATTCATCTGCCCGCGTTGCGCGACCGTCTGGACGACATCCCCCTGCTCGCGGAACATTTCATTCAGCTCAACAACCGCGATCTCCACAAGAGCGTTCGCGCTTTGACGCCTGAGACGCTGGCTTGCCTGCGGCAGCATACCTGGCCCGGAAATGTCCGCGAATTCCAGAGTGCCATTAAATTTGCGATGGTACAGACCACGGGTGAGATTCTCACACCTGACTGTCTGCCGGATTCGTGCCGGCCGGGCGCGGCGGCTCATGCTCGAAACGCGGGCGGGCAGGCTGGAGCCGGGCGGTTGGATGTCCTCGAGTTGGCGCAGACTTTATTGAACGGCGATGAGAACGATATCTACGACAAAATCAGCCATGCCGTCGATCGGGTCGTCCTGGAAGAGGTACTCAAGCATTTGAATCACAATCAGCAGAAGGCGGCCGAGCGGCTGGGGATTTCCCGGATGACTTTGCGATCCAAGCTGCGTGCTTTGGGGTTGATCTCTGATAAGGCCGCTGCGGGTGATACAATTGAGCCCGGTGATAAGACTGCGAAATAGGATTTGTTGTTGGATGGGACTTATAGGACGGATGGGACCAATGGGACTTATGAAATCCCATGTGTCCCATAAGTCCTATTGGTCCCATCCGTCCCATTAATGAAATGATTACCGCTGAAGACTTTCCGCGCTCCAATTGGGCCATTGGCGATCGGGACTCACAGTTATTGAAACTTGATTCTTGATAAGGGGATTGCCATGGATGCATTGGTGCTGTCTATCATGGAGGTCGTCCAGGAACTGCTCCGTGACACTCGCGGAGTCCTGGTTGGACTGGCTGTGATTGTCGTTAGCGTTCTGGGTTTAATGGTTGGCCGCAGTCTCTCGCGTGGTTTTTTCAACGTTGCCGCGCCCGATGACGAACCAGCTCAGCCGAAACAGGATCGCGATACGGAGAACCTCGTCACACCCGGTCGCCAGATTCGTTCCGGAGACACCGTGACCGGAAAAGTGGCTGCGATTCGCTGGATGTTGCGAGCTATTGGATTGGCAGGTCTCGTGGCCGTCGGGTCGCTCGTGGCGCTGGAGAATTACGGTACGGAACCGATTTTGCGTTGGTCGCTGGCGAAACTCGAACCGAAATCGGGAGTCCGTGTCACTTTTGAAAAGGCCACGGGCGGGCTGCTGAGCGGTCGCTTCGTGCTCCATCAAGTCCGCGCTGTGCGCGAGAATCATCCGGAATCGAATTTTGATCTGAAGTGTTCCCAAGTGACTGCCCGTTGTTCATTGTGGAAGATCCTCAGCCCGAACCTGGCTTTCGACGGGCTACGTATCGAACAGGTTTCCGGAAGTTACCAGCGTTCCCCCGGACCGCGGAAAGGTCCGCGGCCAGAAGGCGTTCCCGCCGAGCTGCCGCGAAATGCCGGGAATGTCCGGATCGGACAGTTACAGCTTCTCGAGGCGACCATTACCTACACCGACAGCACGGTCGAGGGGGAGCCGGTTCGAATCGGCCTGGCGATTGATTCGCTGGACTGCGCGCCCGTTCGCGCTGCTCACGCGCCGTTTGATTTGATGTTTCGTTCGAACGCGGCCGGCACCATCGAGGGGCGTCCGTTCCTGATTCAAACAACGCACTCGGCGACCGGAACCAAGACGGAATGGCGGGCCACCGGGTTGCCCATCGCGCTGATTCGAGCTTACCTGGAAGGTCCGTTCCGCTGGCTGCAAAGCGGCGAATGCGATGTGAGCATTGTGCAAGAAATGCCCCTCGATCGCACTCTACCGGTGATCCTGGAAACTCATCTCATCTTGCGGGATATTCGGCCGGGAGTTCCCGCCGATACGAAGCCGGCGGCGGCGATTGCGTTACAACTGCTGATCTCGAAAATGAAGAATTTTCCCAAGGAAAAGGACGTGGCCTTTACGTTGAAACTCGATCCGGAAAAGTTCGATTTGACGAAGACCGAAGATCGAGCTCAACTCTGGAAACAGTTCAAAACGGCTGCCGTGGCCGCCTTGTTGCAATCAGGTCCGGTGCAAATCGAAGGTCTGCCTGACGAAGCCAACGCACAGTTGGATCGGACCATCGACAATGTGACGAACAAGGCCCTCAAGGCGATCGAGAATATCCGGATTCGACGCCAAGCCCGGAAGGCTGCCAAGCAGCAGGGCAAACCGGTTCCGCCGTCCCCTGAACCGCAGCCGTAGTGGCAATCGTAGGACGGGCCTGGAGACCCTACAGCATCCGCAACTCACGGGGGATCGGGAACGACACATGTTCCTCGCGGATGACGGCCAGTTCGACCGTGGCTCCGAAGTGCTCCACCAAATAGTCGAGGCATTCCTGCACCACAACTTCGGGAGCACTGGCACCGGCAGTGACGAGCACGGTTTGTGCGGCGTGGAACCACTCGGATTTGAGTTCGTGGACTCCGTCAATCAGGTACGCGGGCTTGTCCAAGGACGCGGCAATTTCTGCCAGCCGGCGACTGTTCGAACTGTTCTGACTGCCCAGCACGATCACGACATCTGCCTGGGGAGCCAATGCGGAGACCGCTTCTTGCCGGTTCGTGGTGGCATAGCAGATGTCTTCCTTGGGGGGCGTAGCGATGCTCGGAAAACGCTCTCGCAGGCGCTTAATCACCCGTCCCGCCTCTTCGACGCTCAGCGTAGTTTGTGTGAGATACGCCAGCTTGACGTCGGCGCCAATTTCGAGCCGGTCCACGTCTTCAGGAGTTTCCACCAGGATAATGTTCTCGGGAGCCTCCCCCATCGTCCCCAGAACTTCGTCGTGTCCTTCGTGCCCGATCAGGACGATCTTGTAGCCTTCCTGGGCGAATTTGATGGCTTCGATATGGACCTTCGTGACCAGCGGGCAGGTGGCGTCGATTGTCTTCAGACGGCGTTCGCGAGCGACGTCGCGGATTTGCGGGGCGACTCCGTGAGCGCTATAGAGCAGGATCGATCCGGTGGGGACCTCTGCCAGCGAGTTCACAAACTTGACCCCCTGCCGCGTGAATTGATCCACGACATACTTGTTGTGGACGATTTCGTGATAGACGAAGATCTCGGTTCCAAAACGGCGGATGGTCTCATCGAGGGCTTCGATGGCCATATTGACACCCGCGCAAAAGCCGCGGGGATTGGCGAGCAGAATTCGCATTGTGGTCTACTATTATTACGTGGTTGTTACGAGTCGATCTCGATTGCAGTAACCGTGTCTTGCAGGTGATCTTAACGGCAATTCGGAGATGGCACAGCGGCAATTTGGTTGATGTAAGTTCGACTCATCAGCGGCTGGACGCTAGCCCTCCGGTTCGGATAAACCAGCGACTCAGATCGAACGTAAATCCGAACCGGGCGCTAGCGCGTTCCGGCTGATTGCGCTAAAACTGCGAACATCGCCTATTGTCCCTGTTTCAACAGCTTCAAGAACTCCCGCATAAACGGCGTGTTGTCGTGCCATGTGCGGGCGCTGACCAAGTTGCCATCCACGACGCATGGCTCATCAATGTAGAGCCCGCCGAAGGATGTGATATCAATGGCGCACTTGGCCACTGTGGTGGCTTTCCGTCCGGCGATACAGCCGGCGGCCGCGATAATTTCGATGCCGTGGCAGACTGAGGCCACCGGCTTGTTGGTATCAAAAAAGTGACGTGTGACTTCCAGCAAATCCTGGTCGTAGCGCAGGTATTCGGGGGCCCTGCCCCCGGAGACAAACAGGCCGGCATAGTCTTCGGGTTGAATATTGCGGAAGGCGATGTCCGATGCGAGATGATAGCCGGCCGTTTCCTGAGTGATGTCCCACCCGGGCGGCTTTTCGTGCAAGACCATGTGGTACAGCCGCTTTTCCGGCGCGGCCACGACGACGTCGAAGCCGTCTTCCGGCAAGCGAAAAAAGGGATACATCGTATCGAGACATTCGGTGGCATCACCGATCACGATGAGGACTTTGGGCATGATTTGGGTTCCCAGGCAGTTCAATTCAATCAGTTATCGACTAGGTGAAAGTGCATCACAAAATGACTAGGTGAGCCGGGCGGCGTAAGCCCCCGGATTCTTCAGGGCCATTTCTGAAACACAGAGACACGGAGAAAACAGCGATGCAACGATTCCTCTGTTTTCTCCGTGTCTCTGTGTTTCCAAATCTGTATCAAAAAGAATCCGGGGGCTTACGCCGCCCGGCTCACCTGTCTGACCTTTTTATTCGCGTCATGAAACATCCTACGTGATCGACATCCAACGTCCCAGATACATTGCCGGTAAGAGCATCGCAATCACGCCAATGGCCAGTTCCGGTGCACCTGTGGCGTGGAAGATGATCATCGCATTCAATGACATCAACGACATCAGCAGCGTCTTCACTGTCGCTTGAACTCGGCCCGGTGACGGTTGCAGCAAACTTCCCAGGATGCGGCCATCGATCATCGAAATGATGGCAATAAATCCGACAACCGCCAGGTACTTGCTCCGCAACGGAGTCGGAAAGTTCAGCATGAACCCCATCAGGATGGCCAATCCCAGATTGATGACACCCATCCCGAAAACCAACATCAACCGGGAACTGGTCGCCGCTTCCTGCCGTGAAAAAATCGTGACCCCAGTGATATAGATTCCCATCCCCGCGGCAATCGCCAATTGGGGGGCGGTGAAGACTTCAGCCAGGCCGCCGACGGCACTGGCCCCCAGCAGGATGTTGAAGAAGCGACAGCTGCCCATCACCAGTGGGCCGAGAACCGTATTCTTCAGGCCGCCGTCATAGGCCAGAACGCACGCCGTCAGAATCATGGCGATGCAGCCACTGGTAAAACTGGCGCACACCGCGGCCACGTTGCCGATCAGCAGCAGGATGACTGCCAGCCGGATGGCCGCCGTCAATGAGACCCGCCCCGATGGAATCGGCCGCCGGGGGCGTTCCTTCGCATCAATCTCGCGATCAAAAACATCATTCAGAATCATGCCGGCCAGATACAGTCCACACGAAGCCAGCACCAGGAGCGCGAAGACAGGATAGGGTTCCAGTGTCGGCGGCTGACGATGCGTGAGCGCATAACCGCAACAGATGTCGGCAATCGCGGAGAAAACCGCGGGCATGCGGCACAATTGAAAGTAAGGCAGGAAGCGTCTCATAGCGGGCTATCTTGAAAGTGTTCGCAATCCAGATCGGGCTGACGGGGGGCAATATTCTGTCCCCTCGGCGGGGTACCCTCAGGGGCCCTCGCCCAACCGATGTCCTATGGCCATAGCAATTTGTTGATCTCGCCTTGATACGGCCAATCTTCGGGGCGCTCGACAAGCCCCTGACGGACGGGATTGTTTAGGACATACAACCATTTTTCTTCATAGACCAGTGCTGAACGGACTCGGGTGTCCCAGGCGTCAGTGAGCCAACGGCAATGCTTACGTTTGAATTTTTTGGAAAACTGTGATTTCCAGAATTGAACCCATTTATCGTATTCAATCGCCGATCCGACATACCACGAAAAGAAATGAATATGGTCCGGCATAATCACATATCGTCCCATCAGCCAGGCTTCTGCTGATTCCCAGACTTCGATCAAGAGAGAGTGCACCTCTCGAGTCGCCAGCCAGGGGTGCCGGTCCTTCGTGCAGACGGTATCGAAAATGACGGTAGGTTGACCATCTATCAGACGGATGCCGTGGGCTGGATGTTTCCTTTCAGATCGCGGTGTTTCGGATGAAGTTGTCATAAAAAGTTTCTCCTGACGGGAGGGCGAGGCTCCTGCCGAGCCGAAGACGACCGCAGGTCGGCGTCCGCCGGAGGCAAAATATCGTGCCTCCGGCGGTCGCCGAGCTAAAGCTCGTATTTGGCTCGGCAGGAGCCTCGCCCTCCCGTTAGCCGCGTCCCTTCACTTCAAGAAATCTCCTCCAGCGTTCCATGCACCCAGTTGACTAGTTCACGTTGAAAGTCGGCTAGATATTGACGAATTGCGACTTTTTCCGCGGGCAACTCTTCGGCGGTGATCGAAGGCCGACAGGCGGAGAAATAGAACTTCAGCTTGGGTTCGGTGCCCGAGGGGCGGATCGTCACCGCGACTTCGAATCCATCCACCGTGCCCTGCAATCGCAGCATGTTCCCGGTGGGCTGCGGGAGATCGGCGATGCGTTGATTCTCCGGCAGGGACCGGATTTCGTGTTGGGAATAGTCGGACACCTGGGTCAGTTTGATCTCGCCCAGCCTTTCTGGGGGTAAGGCGCGCAAGCGACGCATGATGATCGCGATTTGCTCCTGCCCGTGGGCACCGGGGCAAGTTTCGGTATGTAAGGTCTCCCAATGCAGGCCGTACTTCAAAGATAGTTGATCGAGTTGATCGCAGAGAGTCAGTCCGGCGGCCTTCAGTTCCGCGGCCAACTCGACGATGTACAGGGCCGCGATGGCGGCATCCTTGTCGCGAGCATATCCGCCTGCCAGGTAGCCCAACGATTCTTCGCATCCCAGGAGGAAGCGGTCGGGGCCGCGGTCTTCGACCACCTGCCCGATGTATTTGAATCCTACCGGCAAATCATCGATGATCCGCACCCCGAACGCCGCGGCGACGCGTCCCAGGATCGGGGTCGTTACGAAAGTTTCCACGAGGTAATGCTCGGGCGAGACCGTGCGATTTTCTGTCCGTTTCCGCAGGACATAGTCGGCCAGCAAGGCGGCGACTTGATTGCCATTGAGGCATTCCCAATTGCCGTCCGCTGACCGTGCGACGACTCCCAGGCGGTCGGCATCCGGATCACTGGCCAGGATTAAATCGGTTTCCGGTGGAGCGGCGGCGATGGCCGGGTCAAATACGGCCTTTCGCTCGGGATTTGGTAAGTGGTCCGGAACATTGGTGAATTCGCCATCTGCCGAACGTTGGAGGCCGAAGACCTCAACTCCAGCAAACCCGGCACCCTGCAGTACCCGAAAGACATTGGTTTCGCCCACGCCGTGCAGCGGGGTAAACAACACGCGAACGGCGCGCGATCGAGACAGAGACAGGGCGACGACACTTTCCAGATAGGGAAGATCCACTTCTTCCCCCACGATCGACAGGCGTCCGGAGTGGAACGCTTCCTCGATGCTGGTGGCACGGATGTCCGTCACGTTCAGGACCGCGGCAATGATGCCGGCATCGTGTGGCGGCAACACCTGACCGCCGTGTGACCAGTAGGCTTTGAAGCCGTTGTCGCTCGGGGGATTGTGGGAGGCGGAGATCATAATGCCCGCGTCGCAGCCCAGGTGCCGGACGGCGAAGGACAATTCCGGGGTCGAACGCGGACCTTCGAACAGAAACACTTCGAAACCGTTGGCGACCAGCGTCGTTGCGGTCAGCCGGGAGAACTCGGCTGATCGCAAGCGGGTGTCACAGGCCACAACGGCCCGCGGATGTTCCTTGCCAGTGGCCTGCCGCGTGTATTCGGCCAGCCCCTGGGCCGATTCCGCGATCGTCCGGCGGTTGATCGTGGCGGTACCGTAGGCGCCCATCGCACCCCGTCGGCCGCCCGTTCCGAAGGGGATGACTTCCCAGAACGCGGCTTCCAATTCGGCCCAGGCGGCCCGTTCGATCGAGGTCGCAATTTCAGGGACGAATGTGGAATACTCAGGCGCAGTTAGCCAATGGATGACCGATTTGTAGGTCGTCGGAGAGATCTTGCCGTCGGATAGCGCCGGTTCGAGGGCCGCGATGAGCGATTCGACGGGGAGGGTGTGGTTCTGATCCATCGAGGGGTATTCTGGAGGGCTTCAAATGACGAATGACGAAATCCGAATGACGAAAGAATGACCAATGACGAATGACAAAATGACAAAGGACTTTCTTGCGTCATTCGTCATTTCTTCGCTCAGAGGTTACATTGAGATGTTCGCCAGCAACAGTCTGGCTGGCTCCAACGTCTGAATCGTTCAAGGATTGTGCCGCGTGCCTGTTTCCGAAATATTTCCCCAGTGCGTCCTGTTCGAGGACAACCACTGTCTCGTCGTGAATAAGCCCCCCCGTTTGCTGACGGTGGCGGACAAGACCGAACACGACAATTTGCTCGATCTTGCCAAGGAATATCTCAAGGAAAAGTATAAAAAGCCGGGAGATGTCTTTCTGGGGGTAGTGCATCGGCTCGATCGGCCTGTGTCAGGGATCGTCCTGTTTGCTCGGACGAGCAAAGCGGCGTCGCGATTGGCCGATCAATTCCGCACACGTTCGACCCAGAAGATCTACTGGGCCATCGTCAGCGGGAATGTCTCGCCGATCAAAGGCCATCTGGAAGACTGGATCCTGAAGGACGAAGACGAGAATCTCTCGTCAATCACGACACCTCGGGCGCCCGGTGCCAAGCTGTGTTCGTTGAAGTACGAGGAAATTCCACTGGCCGGCGGACCAACGTTATTGGAAGTACAGTTGGATACCGGCCGTAGTCACCAGATTCGAGTGCAGCTTTCGGCCCGCAAATGGCCGATTGCGGGTGACCGCAAGTATGGCTCACAGTTGGCGGGTGGTGGTACGATTGGCTTGCATGCGGTCGAGTTGACTTTCATGCATCCCATTCGGAATGAGCCGATTACCGTCGCGGCACCTCCACCGGAAAGCTGGTCCAAGTGGAATCCGCGAGTTGCAGCGTGGTTTGAACAGTGTCATCGGAAATAGATTTTGCGACATTCGCCAGTAGGCTGCGACACAAAATCCGGTCAGGTGCCGTAAGGCCACCGAACCCTGAGATTGTCGTCTAATCAACAAACAAAGTAAGAACGCAAATCAAAATCTGAAACTCGTCGCTCATCGTCGTTTGCCTGGAGTGAAGGCATTTTTTAACCACGAATTATCCGAATAACACGAATTTGGAAGAATTGGATCCTTGGTGGGGACGGACCGCTGTTTTTCGAATGGTGTTTTCAGCATTCTGATTCGTGTCATTTGTGTTATTCGTGGTTCAAACTCCGACAACCTTCCGCATATTTCGTTGACTGTAGTAACTCAAAAGTTGCGTGGTCAGATCAAGCATGTACAATTTTTAGCTTCGCATTCCTTCGCGTCCTTTGTGACCTTCTGTTAAGAAAACAAAATTCGAACAGAAGATCACAAAGGGCACAAAGCAAACAAAACGGTTCGGGGCCTTACGGCACCCGGCTCACCTGACTAAATCATTATGCTAACTTCGTTCTGCACTCGACCTTTTCGAGCGGACAGAGGTGATTGATTGGCTACCGTTTCTCAAGATCTGCAGGTCGTCTTCCCGGACGGTCATCTGGCAGCACCGTTATTGATCTGGGCCATTGGTTGCGACGGGAAGTTTATCCTTTCCGAGGGACCGGCGTTGCAGGTCTTCGGTTTGAAGCCAGGGGAGGCCGTCGGACAATCGATCTGGGAGATGTTCCAGGATCTTCCGGAAGCCCTGGCGATGGTGCACGCGGCGCTACGCGGCGAGCCGTTCTGTGCGAGTGGTCCGGTTCGGGAATTCTATTTTGAAACCCGTTGCGTGCCACTGCGAGATGATAGTGGTGAGATCATCGGCGTGGTGGGCGTGTCCATCGATGTCTCCCAATCCGTGGAATCGCCGCAGCGGCCCCCTCGTCCGAGCGACCTGTACCGGCAACTGGCGAAACAACTCCCGGTGATGACGTACATCGCGGAGTGCCGGCCTCCGTTTAACCAACTTTATCGAAGTTCGCAAATTGAGATGGCGATCGGTTTGCCCTCCGGGACTTCGATCGACGTCGGCGGGGATTGGTTGAACTGGGTGCATCACGAGGACCGCTCCCGTGTCTTGCAAAATCTGGAGCAGGCCGTTGCCGAACCCCGAATCGTCAAGAGTGAATATCGCCTGACCGGTACCCACCGCCGAGAAGTGTTCGTGGAAGAGCACTTGCTGGCGGTGCGAGACGGCTCCGGACGACCGATCTGCCTGCAGGCAATCCTGATTGATATCACCGCTCGGAAGCTCGCAGAGACGCAATCGGCGGCCTCTGGAGCGTATTTGCGGCTGCTTGTCGAATCTGCGAGCGACGGTATCTTTACCGTGCTCCGAGATGGCTGTTTCGACTATGCCAATCCGCGGATCGCGCAGCTCCTGGAAATCGATGTCAATGCGCTTCTCAAGCGACATTTTTCCGATTTCCTGGTTCCCAACCAGCGTGAGGCGATCATCGAACGCTTCGAGCGTCGCATGACGGGCTACGACGAACCACGCCAATACGAAATGCAGATCCAAACGGCCCGCGGGAACGTCTTCTGGTCCGAACTCAATATTACGCCGTTGAAGGTGGCGGATCGATTTATTGGCAGCCTGGTTTTCCTCCGCGACATTACCAAGCGCAAAGCCACGGAATACGAATTGGATGAGATTCGCGCCAAGTTGGAAGCGCGCGTGTTCGAACGCACGCGTGACGTCCTCTTCGCCAATCAGGTCCTGGAAGAACAGATTCAGCGGGCCCGGGTGGTGACCGACAAGCTGCAGGCTTCAGAGGCCAAGTGGCGTTCGCTGGTTGAGCATGCCCCGCAGTACGTGCTGCTGATTGACCGTGACGGTAAGTTGCAGTTTATCAATCGGTGTGCCCCCGGTTACACGATGGAAGATGTAATCGGCAAGGACTTCCGCAACTTCATGCTGCCACATAATTCGGCCTTCATGGACCGTGTGTTTGAACGTGTCTTTAAGCATGGCGAGCGGCAAAGTTACGAGATTGATGGCTATGGGGCACACGGGCAAATCAACTGGTATTCGGTGTGCATCGGTCCGATTTTCTCCAAGACCGAAGCCCAGATTAACACGGCTGTCATGATCGCCATCGACATTACCGAACGGAAAGCGACGGAAGAGGCGCTGCAGAAGCGGCAGTTGGAACTGGCTCATATCTCGCGTTTGAACATGATGGGAGCTCTCAGCGCCGAACTGGCCCATGAATTGAACCAGCCTCTGGAAGCGATTTCTGCATATGCCGACGCCTGTCTGCGTTCCCTCGGCACGGAACAAGTTCATTCTGCCCGTTTGGAGACCGCCTTACAGAACATCTGCCTGCAGTCCTCGCGGGCCGGGCAGATCATTCGGAAGATTCTTGATTTCCTCCGGAAACGGGACAATCCGCGGCAGTCAACCGAGATCAATCGGCTGATTCGCGACGCCGTCGCATTTGCTGAGCTGGAAGCGGAACAACATCAGATTGTGATTGAATTCGATCTCAGCCCGGACTTGCCTGAAATCCCGGTCAAACGCGTCCAGGTGGAACAGGTCTTATTGAATCTGATGTTGAATGCCGTGGATGCCGTGCAAGCGGCCCCGCCGGATTCGCGGCGCATCCGCGTCAGTTCGAAACCGTCGGGTGAGGATATTGAAATCAGCGTGCAAGACAATGGTTGCGGTTTTCCGCCGTCGGCTGCGGATGAAATGTTTCAGCCATTTTACAGCACCAAAGGCCAGCAGGGATTGGGAATGGGATTGTCGATCAGCCGGACCATTGTCGACGAACATGGCGGCAGCATCTGGGCGACCTCGGAACCGAATCAGGGGGCGACATTCTCATTCATTTTGCCTGGCGGATCCCAGAAACGACCGGGAAGTCCGGAAATCGAACCCCCGCCCGAAGACGACGATACAGTCGAATTGACGTAGGATAGGCATCCTGCCTGTCAGACTGCCGTAACCTCCGGCTGGAAAAGAAGTTCGATCTCAGGAAGGTTGTGCTGGTGAGCCGGGTGCCGTGAGGCCCCGGACTCTTCTTCGTCGTGGGATAGGCTTCCAGCCTGTCATTTGTCACCTCAAGTGACAAAGCTGAAGTCCATTCACCGCCTGAAGAACACTTTAATTGCCGCAGACTCTGATTCATCGCTTTGTCGCTTCGCGATTGACAGGCAGGATGCCTATCCCACGGGGCGCTCTTTACATTGCGCGGTCCGCGTGCCTATTCTATATCAATGGAATTCGATGGATCGGAGCTGCTTGCAATTCCCGCCTGTGTTTGACTCCACGATTCTGCCCGTCAGCTCAAAATACTTGCCTTTTTCTTTGCCGGTGGCGAAGACTGCTCGTGCTTTATGAGGTGTTTGATGTTCGACGTCGTAGTTGCTCGCTCGACACGTCGGCTGGCGACGCTGGTATTTACGTTTGGGATGAGTCTGGTGTGCGCTGAAATGGCGACCGCCCAAGACGCAAAGCCCGCGGCGGTTGCTCCCGTCAGTTACTACCGACAGGTGCGTCCTGTAATACAGCGCAATTGCTCGGGGTGTCACCAGCCGGCGAAAGCGGGCGGTAAATTGGTGCTGACCTCATTCGAGGCCCTGCAAAAGGGTGGCGAAAATGGCCCAGGGATCGTGGCCGGAAAACCAGCCGAAAGCACGCTGGTCGAATTCATTTCTGGTGACAAACCCCAGATGCCGCTGAAGGCCGAACCGCTGAAGAAGGTACAAGTCGAGCTGATTACGCGCTGGATTGCGGAAGGCGCGAAGGACGACACGCCTGCGGCCTTACAGGATAATATCACTGCCGAACATCCCCCCATCTATACGAACCCGCCGGTGATCACCGCGTTGGCGTACTCACCGGACAACCTATTGCTGGCAGTCTCTGGCTTCCGCGAGATCCTGGTGCATAAGGCTGACGGCAGCGGATTAGTGAAACGCCTCGTGGGCCGTTCCCAGCGGATCGAATCGCTCGAATTTTCGCCCGATGGAAAAATCCTGGCAGCGGTCGGTGGAACTCCCAGCTTGTTCGGCGAAGTTCAATTCTGGAATACAGCTGACTGGACCGAACGCAGTGCGAATTTTGCTTCCGACGTGTTGTTCGGGGGCTGGTTCTCGGATGACAGCAAATTGTTCGCTTGCGGAGCTGCCGACAACAGCATCCGCCTGATCAAGGTCGAAGATCTCACCCTGTTGAGGAAGATGGACCCGCATTCCGATTGGGTGCTGGGGACTGGTTTCTCGGTCGATGGTAAGCATCTCGTCACGGTGAGCCGTGATATGGCTATGAAGCTGTCGATCGTGGAAAACGGGCAGTTCGTCGACAATATCACCAGTATCACCCCGGGGGCTCTCAAGGGGGGCTTGATGGCCCTCCGCCGTCACCCAAAGAAGGACGAGTTCCTGACGGGTGGCTCGGATGGTGAACCGAAGCTTTACAAGATGATTCGCACCCAGGTCCGGATGATTGGCGACGACTTCAATCGGATCCGCGGCTATGCTCCGCTGCCAGGGCGGATTTTTGCCTTGGATTTCAACGGGGATGGCTCCAAGTTTGTCGTCGGAGCGAGTGCTTCCACGACCGGTTCTGTGAGAATCTACAGTACGGAAGATGCCAAGTTGCTCTTCGAGCTCCCCGGGCATACCCGAGCGATTTTTGCCGTTGATTTCCGACCTGACGGGGCGCAAGTCGCGACCGGAGGATTCGACGGCAACGTTCGCTTGTTCGATGCCAACACGGGAGCTCTCGTGAAGCAATTTATTCCAGTGGAGATTACTCCAGTGGTGGCCGGACAGAAGTAGCCGTAGCCTGGCTCTTTAGAGTCGGGCGAATGACGAAACGAGTAACAATTAGCGAAATGAAGTAGAAGCTGCCTTCGGTGGAATGGTCTTTGTCAATCTTCGTGTCCTTTGTGACCTTCTGTAAAAAAGATTTGAACAGAAGGTCACAAAGGACACGAAGAAATACAAAGTTTGGGAATGATGAAAGTTCATCATCGTAGTTCGGCCGAAGAGTGACTGAAATGAAATGCTCCCGACTCTGAAGAGGACTACGAGGTCTCTGATGCATTACAGCAAGTTTTTCACGTGGACGTGTCTGTTGGCGGGTGTGGTTTGCGGATGGCCCGTGGGGGCGCAATCTGCCGAGCCGGCGAATATCGCGATTGTTGAACTTCAGGTTCAGCCGACACGGCTGGATCTCAAGGGAGCCACTGATTCGCGCCGTGTCCTGGTGACCGGCAAGACCGCCGACGGACGGTATCTCGATCTGACCGCTGAGGCGCAGCTAACGGTAGCCAATCCGGTAGCGACCTTGGACGAAGATCGGTTCGTCACACCGCACACCGCGGGTGATACCGTGTTGAATGTCACTTACGGCGGCCAGACCGTCGCTGTTCCCGTTAAGGTGACTGATGTCGCCAGTACTCCCGTGAGCTTCATTCGGGACGTCCTGCCGGTCTTAACGAAGACGGGTTGCAATCAGGGGGCCTGCCACGGCGGGCAACAGGGAAAAGCGGGATTCAAGCTGTCTCTGCGTGGTTACGACCCGCAGTATGACTATGCGGCATTGACTGATGATCTGGCGGGTCGCCGCTTCAATCGT
>JAQGHS010000613.1 GCA_028291605.1 Planctomycetaceae bacterium
TAACAACTATCCGGCTTACGCCGGACGCTCGCCTACGAAGATGATTCGCTACAGCTTCGGTGGCTTCTGCCACAATAGACGCAGACCATTGAACACGACGATCACCGTGCTCCCTTCGTGCCCCAGAACCCCCAGCCACAACGGGAGACTGATAAACGTCGAGATCACCAGTATGAGGATCACGCCGAACGCAAAGATCATATTCTGACGGACCCGTTGCCGCGCGACACGGCTGATCCAGACGGCAAGTGGAAGTGCTCGCAAATCGTCACGCATCAGGACGACATCGGCAACTTCCAGAGCCACATCCGTCCCAGCTCCCCCCATCGCGATTCCGACACGTGCTGCGGCCAGAGCAGGTGCGTCGTTGACACCGTCTCCCACCATGGCCACCACATGACCATTTTCAGACAGGCGACGCAGTTCGGTCACCTTTTGATCGGGTAACAGAGCCGCCCGCACGTCATCTGCATGCACGGTCTTGGCAACTGCTAACGCGACTCGTTCGTGGTCGCCCGACAGGATGACAATCTCACGGATACCAAGTCGCTTCAGCGCATCAATAGTTGGTGCAGCTTCGGGACGAGGCTGATCAGCCACAGAGATGGTTCCGTATAAACCTTCCTCGCCGGTCACGATGAGCAAGGTTGTTTGCCCCAAGTCGCGCATCGACTGCGCGTGCTGCAGCAAATCAGGAGGTATTGTAATTTGATGTTTCTCAAACAGTCCTTCGCGGCCGATCCCCACCCACGTACCATCAAGGTGACCATGCACTCCCAGTCCCGTGTGGCTGTCAAAGTCGGTAACCGGTTCGTCGGAGATAGCGACTTCGCGCCTGCGGACTTCCGCCAGCACCGGAGCGGCCAACGGATGCTCACTGCGTCGCTCCACTGCCGCCGCCAGGCTTAGCAACCTGGCCACATTTGCTCCGGCCGGAGTCCAGACTTCCGTGACGCTGGGTTTGCCAACGGTTACGGTGCCGGTCTTATCGAAGGCAATGATGTCCACGAGCCCCAATGATTCCACATGAGAGGCTCCCTTGAATAGGACACCGCTCAGCCCGGCGCGAGCAATTGCCGACAGCATGACCGCTGGCGAACCCACGACAACGGCACAAGGGGACGCCGCCACCAGCATCACCATCGCGTGATAGAACGCTCGATGCCACTCCAAGCCGATCGCAAACCGTGCTCCCAGAAACACGACGAGCGCAGAAGTGAGCACTCCGATGACATAGGGACGCTCCCATGATTCCACAAACTGCTGCGTTGGAGTTTTCTGTGCTTGAGCGTCCTGCACCATTTGGACGATGCGTTCCAAGGTGGTATCGGCAACCGCCTTGGTCATCCGGACGAGTACGCTGCCCTGGCCGTTGATCGTACTGGCGAATACATTCGCTCCGACCGGCTTGTGAATTTGTTCGCTCTCACCGGTGAGCGTCGCCTCGTCTGCCCAAGTGTCTCCCTCGCAGACGACGCCGTCGACAGAAAATCGCTCACCCGGACGTACCCGAACAATGTCACCCACGCTCAGGGAATCTACGGGCACGATTTGCCCATCGGGATTACCATCGCGGATGAGGAGTGCTTCTCGCGGACGCAGTTGAATCAGCGCTTCGATGGAGCGTGTCGTCCGATACATGGCGAACGCTTCCAGCGTGCCACTGAGAGAGAAGAGGAACAATAGGACGAGTCCCTCGCCCCAATCACCAATCGCTGCGGCCCCGAGGGCGGCAACAATCATGAGCAGGTCGACATTCAGCTCACCCCGGAAGAGATCCGCGACTGCGTTTCTGGCGGGACCGTGCCCCCCGGCCAGATATGCACCAATCGCAGCCAACACCGTTGCGGCTTCCGCACCTGAAAAATGGAGCGAGTTGAGCAACACCGCCAAACCGCCAAGCAGAGCACAGACAACGGTGGAAATCGCCCCCACGAGCGGCAACTGGGCCCCCGCACGGGATGGCGAATCTGAACAATGTCCAGCAGCAGGTCCATGATTACAAGGCATAGTGGGTTGTCGTTTGTGGAGAGGGCCAGCCTAAAAAATTGCGTGCAGACAGAACTTCAGGCGTCGGCGGAGTGTCATACCATTCTAGGACGCCAAACACACGGACAAGGATAGTAGCGGAACGAAAGGTGGCGGGACATCGGCATCATGAAAAGTTGATGACGAATTCTCCTGCACGCTGGCCAACTTCCCTCAGAGACGCAAAAATCTATGAAATGCTCTGCTCGCTCCAGAACGACGCGATATAATCGGATAGGCGCCCACTACGCTGAAGATGACATGATTGTCACTGAAGCAGGCCGAGAGGAACTGGCCATGATGAAAAATGCGGTCGGTCGTCCGATGGAAATTCTGCTCGTCGAGGACTCCCTGACCTCGGGAACATTCACCATCGGTGCTTTACGACAGGGACAGTTTCAACATCGCTGCACTTGGTTGCGGGATGGCGAACAAGCTTTGGAGTTCCTGCACCAGCGCGGGATGTATGGACGTGCTCCCCAGCCCGATTTGATCCTGCTCGATCTCGGGCTGCCTAAGATTGACGGTCTGCAAGTGCTGGCCGAAATCAAGGCCACCGAAAGACTTAAGTTCATTCCAGTGGTCATCATGACCGCCAGCACCGATCCCGCCGAGCGTGAACGAGCCGAACAACTGCACGTCGCCAGTTATGTCGAGAAGCCAGTCAACCTGGAAAAATTCCTGGTACTGGTCAAAGAGCTCAAAGCCTACTGGCAGTCCGACTTGCTGTTGCCGGAGACGCACGAGAGTGCCGCGTTTGCCGGTTCTTAGCGTCGTGACGGCAATCTGGATAATCAATCGCCTAAATACTGCTGCCGTGGGGACTTTCTGCGCCACGGAATTGACAAAAAACGTCAAATTTCGCCTTTGACTTCCGGAATCCACTCGAAAACGTTTCCCTCCGGGGATAAAATCCTTCCCACAGACGCACCCGGTGCGTCTACGAACAGACTGACGTCTTTAGCTTGAGGACTGCCCGTGGCCGTTGATATTGGAACGAAGACCGAACAAAAGACCCTCAACGGGGCGGATATTTTGGTCGAGGCCCTGATTCGCCATGGTGGAGACACCATTTTCGCGTATCCAGGTGGATGCAGCATGCCGCTGCACCAGGCTTTGACTTTCCGCTCCGATAAGATTCGCACGATTCTGCCGCGACATGAGCAAGGCGGAGCCTTCGCCGCTCAGGGTTACGCGCGGACGACCGGCAAGGTAGGCCTGTGCATGGCCACCAGCGGTCCCGGGGCGACGAATCTGGTAACCAGCCTGGCCGATGCGAAGCTCGACAGCATTCCACTCATCGCCATCACGGGGCAGGTCCCGCAGCAAGTGATCGGGACCGACGCGTTCCAAGAAACTCCGATGTGCGAAGTCTCTCGCGCCATCACCAAGCATCACTACATGGTGACCGCGTTCGAAGACATTCCGCGGATTGTGAAGGAAGCGTTCCACATTGCGTCGACCGGCCGTCCCGGTCCAGTGTTGATCGACTTCCCCAAGAATCTGCAGATGACCACGCGTGTCGGTGAACCCGATTACGACCCGCCGATGAATCTGCCCGGCTATCGTCCGGCAAAGCCTAAAGCGGTCAACGCGACACAGATTCGCGAAGTCCTGAACGCCATCCGAGTCGCCAAGCGGCCAGTGTTTTACGTTGGCGGGGGCATGGTTAATGCCGAAGCCAGCGAAGAGTTCACCAAGTTCGCCCGCAAGACCGGGATTCCCGTCACGACGACCGTTATGGGCATCGGGACCTTCCCGGGCAATGATCCGCAGTCGCTGCACATGCTGGGTATGCACGGCACGGTCTATGCGAACTTCGCGGTCGACCAAGCTGACCTGTTGATCGCATTGGGTGTTCGCTTCGACGATCGCGTGACAGGCAAACTGTCCGAATTCGCCAAGCATGGCAAGATCGTGCACGTCGACGTCGATCCCTCCGAGATCAGCAAGAACAAGCACGCGGATATCGGCATCATCGCCAACCTGAAAGAAGTTCTCCAAGCCTTGAATGCGATGATTGAGGATGAAGACATCCCGCAAATCAAGGACTGGGTCGCTCAGTGCCAGGCTTGGAAGACTCAGTATCCACTGAAGTACAAAGAGCAGGGCGACGACATTCTGCAGCAGTACGCCATCGAAGAAATGTGGCGTCAAACGAAGGATATGAATGCCTACGTTGCAGTAGGTGTCGGTCAACATCAGATGTGGGGCGCCCAGTTCTACAAGTTCGACAAGCCGCGTCATTGGATGAGCAGTTCGGGCTTGGGCACGATGGGCTTCGGCCTGCCGGCAGCGATGGGGGCCCAGGCCGCTCATCCGGACAGCCTGGTCATCGACATCGATGGGGACGGCTCATTCCAGATGAATATCCAGGAACTCGCCACGCTGCAATGCGAGCGGCTACCGGTCAAAGTGTTGCTGTTGAACAATCAGCACTTGGGCATGGTCGTTCAATGGGAAGATCGTTTCCACGCCGGCAACCGAGCTCACACGTATCTTGGCCCCGTCGACCATGTGGAAGCGACCGGTCAGGGATCGGGTGAAATTCGCGAAGAGACCTATCCCAACTTCGTCAAGATTGCCCAAGGGTATGGCATCAACGCGAAACAAGTCCGCAGCAAAAAATTGTTCCCGGCGGCGTTGAAGGAAATGATCGAAACACCAGGGCCGTATGTGCTGGACGTCATTTGTCCCTACACCGAGCACGTGCTGCCGATGATCCCCGGCGGTAAGACGGTCAAGGATATTTTGATCGAATAGAACAGCCAACCGAGTCGTTTAAAAGGCCGGCGTCTCAAGCGAGACGCCGGCCTTTTTGTTTTGTCACATCGTTCGATCAGGGGGCGTGTCTAACGTTGTGTCAACAAATAGATTCCACCCGCTGCGAGTACGCCGGCGAGGATCGCAAAGAAAATCTTCCATGCGCTGTAGGGGCGTTCGCCTTGGACCTCGCCCGTCCCACCGTTAATCGCCACTTGGTACAGCTTGCCTTTGTATTGATAGGCCAGCAGCCACAGCGGTAACAGCAGGTGTTTGTAAGTTATCGCGTTGTATTGCGTATGCTGGCGATCGACACGTTGTTCGTCTCCACCAATACGCTTACGGACATCCTGATTCAGCGCCGCCTCTGCTCGACCGCGCGCTCCTTGCAGTCCCTCTTCAATGGTGATGTCGTAAGTTCGCGCCAGGAAACCGGCGAGCACTTGCTGATTGAACGGCTTGCATTCCTCTAACGGCCAAGGTTCCAAGGCCTGCGTCATCCATTCTGGTAAACCCTTGGAGGCGAAGCACAGAACATCGTCGAAAAAGCGATGAAATGATCCATAAGCGCTGGTCCAGTTCGTCCGCTGTTCACGGCGTTCGTCTTTGCCCGAACCAACCGTCACCCAATAGTGATCGCCACGCTGCCCCGTGTAGCGGGTAAAGGTCTCGAAGTCGAATGTCCAATAGGGCTCGTACACGCCTTGGAACTTGCCGGTAACTCCCTTCTCCTTGAATTCGTTCGGCGCAAACCACAGCGATTTCACCCACGCTCGCAATTGCTGTGCAGCCCGTTCGTGATCCACGAGAAAAGGCAATACGCCATCAACCGGCACGCGAAATTCCGACGTATGGATATTCTCGCGCTGGATCGGAGACGCACAGTATGGACATTCGGTGCTAGTGAGCGTGCCGGTGAAGACCACTTGCCCACCACACGATGAGCAACGCACCTCGCTCGTCTGTTGTTCGTCCTGGACACCTTCTCGCCGCAGCTCCTGCAGGCGGGCCAGCATACCATCAAAATCCTGCTCAGCAACGACCGCTTCCGGCTGAAATTCCAGATCCTTCTCAAAGCCGCAGAACGGGCACTTGAGATGCTGAGTTCCCACCGTAAACTCAAGATCGGCACCGCAGCCTTCGCAGGGAAAGATGCGCCCCTTGCCGTCATCGATAGCCTCACCGACACCGCGCGTCGAACCTTTGCCTGTCGCAACGGCGGGCACTTCTTCATCTTCAGGTGAACTCGGCAACGCTGGCGGCATAGTGCTGTTCCTGACAGATTTTATTATTGGGAGCCGACATTCTAACTGGGCGAGAGATTTTGAAAACGGAGAAGTCGTGGGCCCACATAACTAAGAAGAACGAACGGCACGCGAAGGGGATCACTCGTTTTCGAAGATCTCGCCATTTTCCTGACCTGAGTCACGGCACTCACTAGAACCTGCCACTTCAATGGTGTAGAATCTTCATTCCTCACGCTGCCGCCGGCAATTGCCGTAACGCAACATGAAGTGGCAAAAGAGGTTCGGTTCACTCTCCTCGTTTTTCTACAAAGAGTACGAACCGAGTCACTCGGGAATCAGTCCTACTGATGTGGGACCACCCGAGCGACAAAACATGGAACGCCAGAGGGCGTAGCTCAGTCGGTAGAGCAACGGACTTTTAATCCGTAGGTCCTGGGTTCGAATCCCAGCGCCCTCATTTAGGTCAGGTCCTCGACTGCGGAGAGAATCCGCCGGGGACTCTCTGAGATTTGCTTGGATGACCGCTTGTCGGTGGTCTGTAGAGCCTGCAATGTTAGCTCCTGTGCCCGCTCAGCACGGATTGCATCTTGCCCGGGCCTGACTCTCTGGCCCAATTGCAAACAACCTCTTGAATATGGTCTATTCCGCCGTGCAACACGCTGCAATCATTTTCGACTGTGATGGGACGCTCGTCGATTCCATGCCCGTGCATTATGAAGCGTGGATCCTGACGCTCCGACGCTATGGTCTGGACCTCAGTGAGGACGAGTTTTACGCTTTGGGTGGCTGGCCAACCTATCAAGTGGCGGAACATGTCATCAAAAGGGCGGGGCTGAATCTGGATGTGACCGCGATCGCCATCGAAAAAGAGGCCGAGTTCGAGCGTCATCTCCACTTGGTGGAAGCAATTCCGCCGGTCACTGCGGTGGCCCGTGAGCATCATGGAAAAATTCCCCTCGCAGTCGCCACCGGTGGCATGCGGCATATCTGTGAAGGTCTGTTGAAATCCGCCGGCTTGCGACATTTGTTTGACACCGTCGTTACGTGCGAAGATGTCACCAGACACAAGCCGGCTCCGGATATCTATCTCGAGGCCGCACGACGCCTGGGGGTTACACCTGAGCTGTGCCTGGCCTATGAAGATACCGATCCGGGAATTGTCGCCGCCCAGAGCGCCGGAATGCAGGTGATCGACGTGCGAACGCTATTTCAACCGCGACGCGTGTCTGGCTGAAGCACCCGACCAGCGTCGGTTGAACCAGGCTTTGTCTGGCAGTGTCAGGTCCCTATAATTCAGTCGTTTGATGCTCCAGGCTTGGAGCCGACCTCTTCCTGACAACTTGCCGGTCACCCGCTCCAATATGTACCCGTCGACGTCGCTGCCCGCCCTTGCGTCATGCCTTTCCGATCTGGAGATCGCACAATTCCATGATCAGGGATATTTGATTGTCCGCGGCTTGATTCCCGAATCGGTCCGTGAAGCCATGGTCGCGGTGACTCAAGCCGGCCTGGCCCACGAGATCCCGCCGGTGGAATTCGAGGCTGAAGTGCGGTATCCCGGATCGCCGGCGTCCTTGGAAGCTGCCGGCGGGCGTACGGTCCGACGGCTCAAGCAGGCCTATTCGCGCGACCCGGTCTTCGGCGAATGGATGTGCAGTGAGCCACTTGCGGGCCGTTTGCAGCAACTGTTTGACGGCCAGCGCGTTGTGATGCCACTGGCCCATCATAATTGCGTCATGACCAAGCAACCGCAGTTCAGCAGCGACACGCTGTGGCATCAGGATATGCGGTATTGGTCTTACGAACGCCCCGACTTAATCAGCGTCTGGTTGGGGTTGGGCGAAGAGCATCCCGAGAATGGTTGTCTGTGGGTCATTCCCGGTTCGCACCGGGTGTCATTCCGTGCCGAACAATTCGACGCTGCGCTGTTCTTCCGGACCGATCTGCCGGAGAACCAGACCTTGATCGAAACCAAGATCCCGGTCGAGCTGCAACCGGGAGACGTCTTGTTCTTTCACAGCCTGACGTTCCACGCTGCCAGTAAGAACTACACGAACCAACCCAAATTCTCGGCCGTCTTCACATTTCGCCCGGCGGACAATCTACCTCGCCCTGGCAGCCGTTCCGCCGCAGCCGCCGAGTTACTCCTGCCAGACATGCATCGAACCTGATGCGTTGAATATGTGCGGCAGAACCGACATCATGAGGTTTCGTCAGGGTGTAGACGGCAGCCCGTCGCGGTCCACCATTATCCGTCGCTGGGGAAGGCTCTGGAATGATTCTTGATCGTTTTAAGCTGAATGGTCGGACGGCACTCGTGACCGGCGGGGCACGGGGCCTGGGCCAGTCGATTGCCTATGGCCTGGCTCAGGCTGGTGCCGATGTGGCCTGCGTTTCCAAATCAGGTCAGGACGATGAGATCGCGGAACTCGTGCGTTCGACTGGCCGACGGTATCTCGGTATCCAGGCGGATCTGAGCCAGCCGCAGGAACGCCAGGGGATCGTGGCCCAGGTAGAACAGACGTTCGATCGGCTGGATATTCTGGTCAATAATGCCGGTAACAGCGCCCGGCATGCTCCGGAAATTTTTCCCATCGCAGACTGGCAGTCGATCATCGAACTGCATCTCAATGCGACGTTTGAGCTCTCGCAGCAGGCGGCGATCGGGATGTTGCGCCACGGCCGCGGCAAGATCATCAACATCGGGTCTGTCATGAGCTTCGAAGGTGGCTGGCATATTCCCGCTTATGCAGCCGCCAAGCACGGGATCGCCGGATTGACCAAGTCGCTGGCGACGGCCTGGAGCAGCCGGGGAATCAATGTGAACTGCATCGCTCCGGGATATTTCGAAACCGACATGGCCGGCTTTCTACGAAACGATCCCGTGCGAGGCCCGCAGATCATGGATCGCATCCCTTGCGGGCGCTGGGGGCAACCCGATGAGCTGATGGGGCTGGCGGTCTACCTGGCTTCGGACGCGTCGAACTACATGCACGGCAGCATCATCCCAATCGATGGTGGCTGGCTGGCACGGTAGTAAGCAGGACACTTGATGCGCTTCGGCCTAGTATCGCGAGGGTCGTTTCGAAACGGAAACGCAAAAACTCCAGCCCTGCGATGGTCTCGCGGGACTGGAGTTCGATTTCAATTGCGATGCCGCACTATGCGATCAGTTCAACGCGACGACACGTGTCTTCGCGACCGATGTTCGGCCGGTATCGTCGGTCACCCTGACTTGCACCGTCCTGAGGCCAGTTTGACTTCCCTGGCCCCGGAACTGGACATGTCGGAGAATCTGGCGAACCGATTCCTGGTCAACATCGGCCGTGAACGTAATAACCAGCGGCACTCCGCCGCGGCCGCCAGTGACGCTGCCGATCACTGTCTTGCCCTGCTTCAACTGGCCGTTGGCCAGTGCACGAATCTTGCTGCTTCCCGAGCCGAAGGCCTGCAGACGTAATTGATCACCTGACTGCGCGCCGTCGGTGATTGTGAAGTTGACAACACCATTCTTAAAGTTCGGTGAGTCCGTGTCCGTGAGTTGGGCCTGCGATGAAACGTTTACCGGTCGGCCTGAAGTTGAGAACAGCGTCCCTTCATCGAGCGTAACCGCTGGCGTTTCTGGTTGAGCCGTCACGTTGACCGTCAAGCTGACGGTTGTCGATCGGTTGTCTCCGGTAGTCGCGAGGTTGTTGTCCGCCCCACCATCGGTCACCGTTACAGTCAGAACTGCCTGACCATTCGCATCGGTTGCCGGTTGATAGTGGAATGAGCCTGTAGCGGCCCCAGGAGTATAAACCAGAGCCGGATTCGGGATGATTTCGGGGTGATTGCTGCTGACCCGCACCTCGAAGACCTGGTCCTGTTCGTTCACTCCCGCTGACAAGCCCGTCAGATTGACAGTTTGTTGCGGTGCGTCTTCGTCGATGGTCACCGGTCCGCCCAAGCTATCGATCGTGGGCGTACCGTTGGCCGGATTCACGTTGACGGTCAATACGCGGGCGGTTTGATTCCCGCCAACGTCTTCCACGGTCACCGTGATATTTGCAGTCCCGAACTGTCCGGCATTAGGCACGAACGTCAGCGATGCCGTCGGCACACCATCGACGAAAATCACCACCGGATCGGAAATCAAGTCGGTATTGTCACTCACCGCACTGACGGTGAAGGACTGGGATTCTCCAGGCCCGCCGCTGATGCCCGTCAGAGTGATCGTTGTGGGCCCCGAATTCTGATCGATATTCACGGGACTGCTGATCGGATCAATCGTCGGTAGATCGTCAAACGGCGCGACATTCACAATCAGGTCTTGAACGGTGATTCCGTCGTCACCATCTCCTAGAGTTCGATTCAGGCCGCCGTCTTTAACCGTGATCCGCAGGATAGCACTGCCCGACTGACTGGCTAACGGCGTGAATGTCAGGATGCCGCCAGTGCTGGGACTCGTGTAGGAGATCGAGGGATCGGCGATGAGTGAAGTATTCAGCGATTGCACCGTAACGGATACCGGCTGCGTTTCGCCACCACCTGCAGTAATACCACTCAGCTGCACGATCTGCTCATCAGCGTTCTCATCAATATTCAGCGCGGTCAATGTGTCGATCGTGGGTAGATCATTGACCGCATTGACGGTCACGACAAACGAGGTTGAGGTCGACAGGTTATCGCCGAGTGTCGCCAAGTTGTTGTCGCCCCCGCCATCCATCACAGTCACTGTAATGGTCGAAGTGCCACTCAGCTGAATTCCCCCCGGTTGATTACTGGCCGGTTGGTAAGTCAGTGTTCCGGTCGCACTGCCCGTGGCATGTTGCACAGCTGGCGTCGGAATCAACGACGGATTGCTGCTGCTGGCCGTTACTGTAAAGTTCTGGTTGCCGTCGCCCGCACCGGGTGTCATGCCACTCAGGTTGACCGTCTGCGTATTGGCATCTTCATTGAGCGTTACGGACCCACCCAGGGCCGTGATGGTAGGGGTATGATTGACCGCGTTAATCACCACCTTGAAGGTCTGGGTATAGGTCAGGTTGTCAGCATCATCCACGAAATCGTTATCCAGACCTGGATCTGTGAGGGTCACATCAATAAAGACCGTGCCGCTCTTACCGGGCTTCAGTTGATACGACAGCGTCGCTGTCGAACTACCCGACACAAAACTGACCGTGGGATCATCCAGGACTGAGGGATCTCTGCTCTGCGCAGTCAGTATCAGACTCTGGTTTTCATTGGAGCCCGCAGTGATTCCAGTGATATTCACGGTTTTGACACCGGGGGTGTCCTGATCAATGGGAGTCGGGTCCGCAATCGTGTCGAAGTGCGGCGGGTCGTTGACCGGATTGACGACGACGGTAAATGTCTTGGTGGTGACGCCGTTGTCTAGGGTCGTCGCCAAATTTCCATCCAGTCCGCCGTCGGTCACGGAGACGGATATCGTGACCGTTCCAAATTGATTGGGATTCGGCTGGAACGTCAGACTGCCAGTCGGATCACCTGAGGTGTAGGTGACGATCGGATTGGAAATGATGGCCGGCAGGTTGCTTGTTGCTGTAACCCGCAGCGGTTGCGTTTCATTCGTTCCGGAGGTGATACCCGCCAGATTAATGGTGGTCGACAACGGCGCGTCTTCGGTCAGCGCTGTCGGATTGGGAATGTCATCCAGCGTGGGGAGATCATTGACTGCCAAGACCGTCACAATGATTGACCGGCTAAAGAACTGGTTGTCATCCAATGTACCGAGATCGCCGTCCTGCCCGCCGTCCATCAAAGTCACGGTCAACACAGTTCCGCCCGACAAATTCGGGGTGATGCTGTAGTCCAGCGTTCCCGTGTCCCCTGGCGACGTGTAAGTAATTACGGGATTGGGCACCAGAGCCGGGTTGGAGCTGGTCACAGTGAAGACCAACGGCTGGCTTTCAAATGGCCCGGCAGAAATCCCCGTCAAGTTAATCGATTGCGGTCCTGCGTCTTCAGACACCGGGGTGATGATCCCTGGGGAGTCAAACACAGGCGGGTCATTGACGTCCAGAATGGTCACCGTGAATTGCTGCGAGAACGTCTGATTATCGCCAGCAGTACTGAAGTCCGAATCAGGTCCACCGTCTTCCACGGTCACGGTGATGAGGGCTGTGCCAAACGCATTTGGAGCTGCGCGGAACACCAACGAACCGACGCTGTTGGCCGAGGTGTAATTGATCGACAGGTTGGGAACCAAGTCGGTATTACTGCTCATTGCGGAAATGCGGAGCGGCTGCGTCTCATGCCCGCCGGCCGTAATCCCCGACAAACCGACTGTTTGCGGAGGCGCGTCCTCCGTAATCGGCAGCGGGTCGGGAATCGCGTCCAACGTCGGAGCGTCATTCACGTCGATGACCTGCACAACGAATGTCTCGGTCACGGTCAAATTATCGTCCGTCGTAGCCAGATTGCCGTCCAGACCGCCATCGGTGATCTTAACCGTCATGATCACCGTGCCATTATAGTCCAGATTCGATTTGTACCGGAGTAGAGCCGTCGTCGCACCATTGGAGTATTCGACATTGGGGTTGGGAATAATGTCGGGGTGGTCACTCGTCACGGCGATTTGCAACGGCTGGTTCTCGGCGGCCCCGGCCGAAAGTCCAGTCAATTGCAAGGTCTGCAGGGGTGAGTCTTCCAGGATCGGTGCTGGATCGAGAATGGGATCGATCGTGGGAGGATCGTTGATCGGATTGACAACCACAGTGAACTGCTTGGTCGAAAAGGCATTGTCGTTGAGTGTCAACAGATTGCCATCAAATCCGCCGTCTTCAATCCTGACGGTCACGACCGCGATCCCAAATTGATTGGGAGCCGGTGTGTAACTCACCGTACCTGTACTGTTCGGCGACTGGTAATTCGCAACCAGATCCGGAATCAACGCTGGGTTATTACTGGTGGCCGTGATCTTCATCGGCTGGGTTTCCCCACCACCGGCCGAAATGCTGTTCAAATCGACCGTCTGCGTCGGCGAATCTTCCGGAACCGCACCTGGGTTGAGAATTGTCACCATCGTCGGCAGATCGTTCACGAAGACGGTGGTGATGTCCAGCCCCCAGTCGACCAGCGAGCCACTCAGGCCGTTCGCCGAATGATCGACAATCTTCAACGTCCAGTCTCCATTGGGATTCTCACCCAGGAATCCGGCCATGGCCGCTTCGGGGATGACCAAATCCACACTGGTGTCATCGACAAAAGTGGCATCGGTCACGGGAATTAACGCCGAATCGCTGAACGTCGTGGGATTCTGGAAAACGTTCGACAATGCGCCACCATTGCCGGTCGACATCGCAATTTCCGTCCCGTTGGGGGAAACCAAATACATATCGAGATCACCACTGGAGGGGTGGGTGATATTAACATGCAGTTTGACGTCGAACGTGTACGAATCTAGCCCGTTGAAATTGATGGTCGAGTACAACGGAGTACCGGTATCGGGGATTGGAGTCAGGTCAGAGTTTGTCCCAGTGGGGAACGTCACGATCCTGGGCACCACCGACACCGTCGTCAGTGACAGGCCCCAGTCATTGAGCGTCCCTGTCTGACCAGTCAGCGTGTCGGTGACTTCCAAGGTCCACGTACCGTTCGGATCTTCGCCAATCAACTGTCCCAGGGCCCCTTCGGGCACCAGATAGGTCGCGGGGATCCCGTCCTGGAATGCATAGTCTGTGACCGGCGTGGAGATCGCCTGGTCGTCAAACAACGTTCCGGCGGATCCATTGATTCCGAACACATCGGCGTTGTCTCCACCATTCCCCGAGGTCAACACGACACGGGTCCCGGTCGGGGAAATCAACACCACGTTCAGGTCCGAACTGCGCGTGTGGCTGATGTTGATGGTGACATCGGCATCAAGCAGATACGTGTTGAGTCCGGATACGACCAAGGTCGAAGTGAGAGTGCCATTATCGATCAACGGAGTCGACGTTGGCTGATCGAAGACGGTGGTCGACATGATCCCTTCAGGAGGGGGTGGCAATGGATCGGGCGTCGGTAGCACCAGCACGTCAAAAGTCGTGGAGGTCGTGAAACGACCGTCCGACACCGTCAACGTGATCGTCGTCGTGCCGGAACGTTCCGGCAAGGGAGTGACACTGATTTGCCGATTCGTGCCCGAACCGCTCAGAATCAAATGGTCGCTCGGCACCAGGAATGGATCTGAAGACGTCGCGGTGACGGTCAATTGGGCCGCCGGAGTTCGCGAGTCATCGACAGTAAAGTCGATCGGCCCAGTGGCGGTGCTTTCGGCAATTGCGACGTTCTGAACGGCGGAAATCGTGGGCGGCAGGTTCGGGTCAATGGAAACTCGGTCGAAGTAAATGTCGAATCGCGAGCCCAACTGTGTGAACTGGTAGAGATTCGGGTTGTCACCGGTGGAATTGGAGTTGTCGGCCCAAGTCACGTACGCATCGCCATCATACGCCGCCACGCCAGTGTGAGCTCCAAAAGCCTCGTTGGCTCCGCCAAAGTCTCGAGCTCTACGGCTGGCACCATCGCTGACGACCACATTCGGCGCAAATGTCACGCCTCCGTCGTTGCTGGAAGAGATGAAATACTGCACCTCGTCATTCGAAACGTTGTTGGTATCGATTCCACCGCCGGCCGTGTCGTTACGGGCATCATACCAGCCCACCACAACCAGCCCCAACACGGGATCAACCGACAGACTCGGCAGGAATTGCGTGCTACTCCCCACATCATCATTGATGCGAATTGGGGGACTCCAGGTCGTTCCGTTATTGTCCGAGAACTTCAGAAAAATGTCCGAGTTGTCGAACTCATCCACAGCCTCAGTCACATAGACCAGGTAGAGACGACCTCGATTCGGGCCGTTGCTTCGGTCATAGGCGATCTGCGCACTCGATCCGAACCAGGCGCTCTGTGCGGAGTCAGCCGCATACGATTCAAAAATTCCGGAGTTCGTTGAGACGACGGTCCTGTCGGGCCCCATGGTCACGCCGTTGACAACCCCATTTGAGTCCCGATTCAGAACGACATTGCCCACGCTTTGATTCAGATTAAAATTAATTCCGGATCCGGTCGACTGCCTGACGATGCTCAAGCCGCCATTGGGATCGATTGCCGGGACGGCAAAATAATCGACGAAAGTCTTTGAAAATGGGTCCGACTGCGTGCTCAAAACCGGGGGAATGCCTGGACCAAATATCGGTCCGGTATTCACAGCGTAGGCAAACAAGTACGGGAGTGCTTCACCGGACTGAGATTCGCGCTCGTAGACCATCCAGACCTGATCATCAATCGTGGAAGCCGGGCTGGATGGTCCGACGGTGACACGGGGGCGCGGAAGATTGCCGTCATCAAAGAAGAATTGCGTCGCGAAACTGTCACCACCGTCGCCCGAGAATGCGTAAACGGCAGCCACGTTCTTGATGACATATGCCACATGGATGTTGCCGTAGCCGTCGAAAACGACCGACCCCTCTTTGCGAACATCGCCGGGCGTCCCCACGCCATCCTGGGCAAACCCGAGTGCTTTCTGAGTCCAGGACACCCCCCCGTCCTCAGAAATGTAAAAACCCAGATCACTAGGGCCAAACGCGCCACCGTCGCCAACAATGACGATTTCATCGGGGTTTAGCGGATTGACCGCAATTTGTGTATTGATCTGATCGCCCGACGCCTGAGTAACGTTAACATCCACCCCCGGGGCGATCGTCATCAATGTCCGGCATTCCAAAGCCTCGGAACTGGCCCCAACCGACTGCATCGTGAATCCGCCGGGCTGACGACGTTTGGGAGTCGCCCCGAGGCGTCCGATGAAATGCCCTTTGAAGGACAAGAGCGAGCCGAACTTGCCAAACATGCTGGATTCTCCGAAATGATCTATTTCAACGCGCAGGCACTGCAGTCGACCAGCGGGTTCAAACGCAGGCGCAAGAACAGCCTTCGTTGTCCATCCCACCTCTGATCGGCGTTCACATCAATACTTATCTAGCTCACTTGCGTCTCCCGGATGGGCGACGCGCAGCAAGTTGCTTGGCCTTGGAATAACTCCATTCCTGAGATCATTCACCAAGGCCCTTACAGTCCGCAGGGACTGGCCAACCCCTGTGATCGGTTCACGGTAGCACAAGTCGAACCGAACGCAAGCCAAGTTCCAGCACCATGATGCCGAACATTTCCAAGTGTTAAAACATGCCGTTTTTAGGGTCTGGAAAACCTGCCAGCCGGCACCATGATGAGCGCCGGCCGGGTCGTCCCGCCCGCCGTCAGACCAACAGACATCACGTCTCGCCGGTTGCTCAGTTCAGCACCGCGATTAGCCCACCGACCACAGAGCAGTTCTCAATCACCAAGTGTCCAATATCCACCGCTATTGAAAAGGTGTGAGACGTACACGACTGGCACTCAGTTCCACAATCGCAGCCGCCGAACCGAAACACAGCGAAGTCCCTGAACTGTGAAGGCACAGAGACTTCAGCGTCCGACAGCGACGAAGACGCGCAAAACGCGCGCATTCTTTGTTCCTTTGTTCACGTTCTCGCTCGCCAATCCCCCGATCCAATCAGCCGACACGCGCCACCGTCCGGTTCGATCCCCTCACCGCAGCGGTCATGAATCCGAACCCTGCGCCACCACCCAGCATTCAAGAACACGCGAAAAAAACGCGCGCATTCTTTGAATTCTTTGTTCTATTGTCCACGTCCTCATTCTTCAATCCCCGACCCAATCAGCCGGCACGCGCTAGCGTCCGGTTCGAGCCGCTCACGGCATCGGTCATGAATCCGAACCGTGCACTATCACCCAGCGCTCAAGAGGACGCGCAAGAAACGCGCGCATTCTTTGAATTCTTTGT
>JAQGHS010000636.1 GCA_028291605.1 Planctomycetaceae bacterium
CCGCCGTAACCGCCATAGCCGCCGTAGCCGCCATAGCCGCCATAGCCACCGTAACCGCCGAGTCCGTAGCCTCCACCCCAATAACCATGATAGAGGCCATGGTTATAGTAAGCAGGACGATAACCCACGGGGCCCAGGCCAACGCGATTGTTGCCAACGTTCACAAAGTTGCGGTTTACGTTGGTCGTTCGATTGACGTTCACATTACGGTTGACGTTCGTTTGATTGACCGCCGTCCGGTTGACAGTGCGATTGTTCAGATTTGCGCCCGTGTTGGCATTCACGCGATTGGCGGCATTCACACGATTTGCTGCATTCACGTTGGCGCCAGCGCCTACCGCAGTGTTATTGCGAACTGTATTCGGCGTCGTGACCCGATTGGTCGTGGCGCGGTTATTGATATTGGTATTCGCACTCGTTGCGGTCCGGTTGGGAGTCGCCACCCGCGCTGCAGCTCCGGTTCTCGCTTGAGAACTGAAGTTGCTGCCGGTGTTGGTGTGCGGTGTAAAATTGGGCCGGCTGAAAGAGGGTGTTCGATTGAATGAACCACCCCCGCCCCCCCCGCCTGCGGGATGCGGTGCGCCGCCTCCGCCACCCCCACCGTGAAAGCCACCTCCGCCTCCGCCCCCTCCTCCTCCGCCGTGGCCCCCTCCACCACCTCCCCCACCGCCGCCGTGACCTCCACCCCCGCCGCCGCGTTGGAAGGCGCTGGCAGATTGCTGTGGGCTACCTGTCAACGAGGAGATTGCATCACTAAGCCCAAACGTCAAAGCGAGGCTGCCCGCTAGAGCGATGCCCCACGATCTATATTCGAAAGATTTCATAATGACTTTCCCAAAAGTTTCTGTGGACGAAAAGGTGCGACAATGGTTCATCAGTCTTTTTTCGACGGCTTCTCAGCATTGTCATCCGCGGTCTTTTCATCATGATCGACGGGATGAGGTGACTTGCGTACCAACGTCAATTCCGGACTGTCAGGCGAGGCGACTCCACCAATAACATGGTCCACTGCCTGCCACGTGATCGAGTGATCATTCACCACCTTGTAAATGCTCGTTCCGGAGGCCATTTCGCCCTCGGCACTCACGCCCGTGAGCCGCATGACCCAGTTATCGCCTTCGCGAGTCCAGGTCCCATCGGCGAACCCTCCTTCGGAATCAAAAATCCAGGCTCGCAATTTGTTCGATAGCGGGTCCCAGCCAATCCGCTCGGTGCCGCTGAGCACTTCCTGGCCGTGAGCGTGCATGGTGAATTCTCGAATCAGGAACTTGCCATTCGGAGTGGGCTGGCACGAGAACGAAACGACCGAATCGCTGTCCTCATTAACCCAGTCGCCGATCAGAAAGCTCAACTGTTCCAATTGGTTTTCGTGTGCGGGCTTGGCGATATGCAGTCGGTCGCGGACGCTGGCCAGCAGCCATTTGTCATCGGTCTTGTTGTAGACTGCGGTGAAATGGCAGGTCGTCTCTGAAGAATCGGGCTTGTGGATGACCGTTGTTGTGCCTTCGACAATAGCGACCGTCGGGCTGACAAAGCGCAGGTCATGCAGTACGGCCTGGAGTTCGCAACCGGGATGGTCAGCGAAAAATGCGGTCAGCGAGCCCTGAATTGCTGCCCGACCGTGGAAGAGCGCACCGTTGGAATTGACATACTCGCCATCTTGCGTGAAGTGCTCGGCGACAGCCGCGGCATCGTCGGACGCATAGGCTTTCAACAGGCTTTCGTTGGCCTTGCGAATTGCGGCTTCATCGGCCGAGTACTTCGCGGGGACATCGTCCTCCTGATTGGCGGGTGCCTTTTCCGCATCCGCGGGTTCCGCCGGTTTGGCTGGTTTCTCTCCCGGCTTGGCGGCCTTCGTGGCCGGTTTCGTCGTTGTGGCCTTCGCCGGAGCGGGCGCCGTTGTTTTCTTGGCAGGGGCCGCGTCATCGGCGGCGAGGCCGAGGCAAATACCCGTCACCGACAGTGCTGCTGCAGTTAGAAATGCAAACTTTCGCATGCTGTCTCCTTGTTGAACCGACTGCCTGCGGAATGCAGGCTGAGACTATCAGTGAAGCCAAAATGCGTCTGGCACCCGCTCCTGATAGAGAGGCGACTTTAGCTGTCAGTGACGAACCAAAGCCGCATGGGTGCCGACGCGAAACGTTGCGGTTGTGACGGGGGTGAAATCGATGCCTCGACACGTGATTTGTTTTACTGACCACCGCGAGTCTTCTACTTGCTATCCGTTAGTAATAGTAACCGCCGTAATACGGTGAGGAATTACCCCAGCGATAAGCGGGACGCCAACCAGAGCGCCAGCCTCCGCGGTAACCAACGTATCCGCCGCGATATCCACTGCGAACCACATAACGTCCAGCTTCTGCCGTTGAACTGTCGAATGTGACGCAGAACATGGCTGCGAGGACGCTCATAATGACTAAAAGTTTGCGACTCATGACTGATCCTCCTTCATACTCGATTAGGTTTGCAGCGCCGCCTGTCCGTTTTACGGGCGGGTTTTCCCCTGGGCGGCGTCGTTAACTTTGTCGATGACCTTTTCGATGGATTGCTTCACCTTACCGACAGCTTGGTCCATCTTGCCTTCACGCCGCAGCTTATCGTCATCGGTGATGGCTCCGGCAGCTTCCTTGATTCGACCCTTGATTTCATCACTGGTGCCTGACATCGCATATCTCCTTAATGGTTGAAAACAAAACTCAGCCATCAATGACATTTTGCAAACGGCGTGCCGCTGCTGAAATGAGGTAAAATCGCGACTTTTTTGCGAGACATGACTGGCAAGCGCCCATCTCGGTCGTTGGCATGCCATAGTTGAGTCCCGGTTTTTCAATAGCGCAGTTGAGAGAATTGAAGGTCCAGGTTGTCAAAGAGTTGAGGCGGAATAGAAGTTCCGAAGGCAGAAAAGGGGACCGAATATTTTCTTGGCTCCCGTCCATGATCCACTTCACTGGTTTACGCGAAACGCTTTGCAGGATTGCTTGCGCTGAGTGAATCAACGTGGCAGATCCGGTACGGATCTGCCACAGGAGCCCGCAAAGCCAGAATTCTTTCGAATCTTCGATAAGAAACGGTGCATGTCGTCGCCGCATATCTGAGGCGCCATTGCTGCTCATGGACCGATTAACCCGCTTTCTAGAGATTTCTTTCTCGTTAGGTAGATAAAAAATGCGCTCATACGCGTCTTGTAGAGAAGTCTTTTGTCGTTTCTTCTAATAATTGCCTTGTTTGGTCGATTTCCTTAGGGACGGCATTTCACAGAATTCGGTGAGATTGGGGTCGAGTAAAACACCTCAGATAATTCTGTCACGGACGGCAACTTTGAGGAGGCGAAAACTGTTCAAAAATAATCTGAACATGGGTTGCGTTGAATAGAGGGTTGACGTATAAGTTCGCGGCAGATTTTTGGTGTAACCGCACGAGTCTTTGGAGCACTTGTATGGCAGTAGACTAAAGGTCTAGATTGTGGTTATTCTGCGTCAATCGCGGATGGGTCAAATCGGGGCTTAACAACCTCTGTTGGATCTTTTTTTGTGGCGCAAATTACTTTTAGGTAATGGGTTGCGTTCGATGCATTTGGCGGTGTAGACAAAACGAAGAAGGAGCTTCTTTTTCGCGAAACTTCTTGGTTACGGATGGTGTTCAATAAGTGTGTGGGCCATTCGTAAGTCGTGAGATTTGCGAGACGAACTAACAACAAATTAATTGGAGCCTTCAGCGTCCCGTATCCTATAATTGCGGCGTTCACAATTGGTTCTTTCGAGGTGTGCGACTTTCTTGCTCAAGTCGCACAGTGCCGTGCGGTCAGAGGAACTGGCTGCTGGCGAAAGTGCCATGAAATCTGATCGATGTCCCCGGGGGCTTCTTGCTGGGGATGGTGTCGATCAGAGATACGGGAAGATCACAGTCTCGAATGGGCGTGTGGGCGCGTTTTCGAACTGGCGTTGGGGCGTAGTACTGAAGGTGGAAATTGTCTGACGTTGCGCGCAGTCCTTTGGGAATTGCATAGCGACCTGGCTCAGAGATGGAACTGGCTGTTTGTCTATTCCGTCTTGGTCTTGGGAGGTTTGAGACATGGAAAGTATCACTGTGATGAGTCCGTTGTTGGCGTACTTCGATCCGGGATCGGGAAGCCTGGTTTTGCAGGCGGTTGTCGGAGGGGCTGCAGGTCTGGTGGTATTTGCCAAGTACCTGTGGACGACGGCCGCACCGCGGTTGTTCCGAGGCAGCAAACCGCCCGGTGAAATTGATTCGTTCTGATCGCAACGGGTCCTCGACCGCATTGAAAACCGAGATCGACCACCGGTATGGCGGCTACGTTGAACTACGAATCAGGCTCGTACCGTGACCGGGATGGTCGCGTGTTTGTGGACCACGACGGCGGCATCTGCCGTGCACTCTCGGCTCGAGCGCTGACTGAATGGAATGTCGTCCGGCAGACTCGTTTTTTTCGTGAGGCGCTCGCGTCGCAGCGCGTGGTCTCGACCGAGACTCTGAGTGATTCGCCGCAGGTTGCCGACGCGGTTCGCGAGGGCGATTGGGCCGGAGTCTTACGGCACGAGGTGGTGCCGTTCGTGTCGTATCCGTTTGAGTGGTCCTTCGGCATGCTGCAGGACGCTGCGATCCTCCATCTGGAGCTGTTGGAACAGGCGCTCGCCGAGGATATCACTCTCAAGGATGGGACGGCTTACAATGTGCAGTGGTTTGGCGCGCGCCCCGTGTTTATCGACGTGGCTTCCTTTGAACGGCACAATCCAAGGCAGGCTTGGGCGGGGTATCGTCAATTCTGCCAGACGTTTCTCTACCCGTTAATGCTGCAAGCCTATAAAAACATTCCCTTTCAACCTTGGTTGCGCGGTTGTCTGGACGGAATCACTCCACAGGAATGCCGGAATCTGATGTCGTTCCGAGATTTTTTTCGGCGCGGCGTTCCTTCGCACGTCTGGTTGCATGCCAAGTTGCAGGCCAGTCGCACCGTGGAGGAATCGGACAGTCCGCGAGCATTGTCATCATCCGGCTTCAGTAAAAGTTTGATTCTCGCCAATGTCGCCGGCCTGAAACGGCTGATCCGTGGCTTGCGTTGGAAGTCCGCTCCCTCGGTTTGGTCTGAGTATGGTGCTACGAACGGGTACGCGCCGGCAGATGGTCAGAAGAAGGAGGATTTTGTTCGTCGTGCGGTGCAGTCGCGGCACTGGAAACTGGTCTGGGACCTGGGTTGCAACACGGGAGCCTATTCGCGTATCGCGGCGGAGAATGCCGATCTCGTGATTGCCGTGGATGCAGACCACCTCGCAGTCGAACGACTCTATCAATCGCTGAAGGCGGCCCCTGCACCGGGTGCGATGCCAATTTTGCCTCTCGTGAATAATCTGGTCGATCCGTCCGTGGGCCTGGGTTGGCGCGGCGCCGAGCGTAAAGCTCTGGCGGATCGTGGTCGCCCCGACCTCACCCTGTGTCTGGCGTTGATTCATCATCTGGTGATCGGACATGGCGTACCGTTGCGCGAGTTCCTGGAATGGCTGGCCGCCTTGCGGACCAGTGTGGTCATCGAGTTCGTCTCGAAAGCGGACCCGATGGTGCAGCGATTGTTGCGCGGGCGTCGTGACAACTATGCGGACTACGAGCCGGAGATTTTCGAACGGCTGCTTTCAGAACTGTTTGACGTCGTGCACACTGAGTCCTTGGCGTCTGGGGCTCGCAGGCTCTATTTCGCAAAGGCAAGATGCGCATCATGAGGATCCGTCTCTGGCCTCAATTCTCGACGGCCCCGCAGAGCCCAGCGGAGGCGATTGTTCGTCCCAGGATCTGGGATGCATTGCACGTGTTTGTGCTGTTCAACTTCGCAGTGGCGCAGCCCGTCTACGACCGCTTGAGCGAACGGGCGGCGTTGTTCGTGGACCAGCTCATTGGAATGCCGGTGGCCTTTCTGCTGGCGGCATTGCTGTCGGCAGGCATTCCCGCTGTGATTGTTTTGGTCGAATGGCTGGCTGGTTTCTGCGGTAGACGTTGGTACGAAACGCTGCATTGTTCGGTGGTGTTGGTGTTCCTGTTCCTGTTGGCCTTGCCAATCTGCAAACAGGCAGATTTTCTTTATGGCACTGGAATGATCGTTTGCTCCTCGATCGGGGCCGCGTTGGCCACATGGCTGTATCTGAAACATCGTTCCGTACGTGCTGTAATGACGGCGGCAGCGCTGGGGATCGTCCTCTTTCCAGCAATCTTCCTGGTGCAGTTTTCGGCCAACTTTGTGAAGATTGCTCCTACCTCTCAGCGATCAGAGCGCTGGAAGCCTGTGCCCGTCGTGGTACTGGTCTTCGACGAGTTCTGCGGCTCATCCCTGATGACGCCCGAACGGAAAATCGATGCGCAGCGATTTCCCAACCTGGCGGCGCTCGCCCGGGACACCACCTGGTTCCGGAATGCCACCAGCGTGAACCCCATGACGACTCAAGCCTTGCCCGCGATTTTGTCGGGACAGTATCCGATCGGCAGCTATCCCCCGATCGCCGCGAATTTGCCGCAGAACCTGTTCAGTGTATTAGGTGCGAGTGGCTACGATCGAGCGGTGTTTGAGCCTGTTTCGTCACTGGCCACTCCCGGCACAGAGGCGACTCTCAATGCCCCTCAAGGACTGTTGTCGCAAACGGCCTTTGTGGCCAACTTCCTCTGGCGAGTCTATTTATTTCATGTGGCTCCCATCGAATATCAGGGCCACTTGCCGGAGATTCCTCGCTTGTGGTTTGGCCTGCACTCCACACGGGATGTGGATCCTGCACGCACCCGCGGCATCTTTCGTTACGGCTGGAGCGATACCAGAGATGTTCAATTTCAGCATTATTTGAACTGCCTGGATGTCTCTGACAAGCCGACGCTCTACTTCATGCACTTACTCCTGCCGCACCTTCCCTGGTGCTATCTGCCTTCGGGGAGTCGCTACGCGGAAGAGGGCGAAGACTGGCAGTTGTTGAGCGCAAAAAACGAGACTGGATTGCCGGGGAACTGGGGACCGGACGAATTGGAACTCATCAACAATCAGCAGCGCTATTTGCTGCAACTGGTTTACCTGGACCAGTTGGTGGGGAAGTTTATCGCCCGGCTGAAGCAGACGGGATTGTATGACCGGTGCCTGCTGGTGGTCACTGCGGATCACGGAATCTCCTTTCGCGCGAGTCAATCGCGACGCTCCATCGGCTCTGAAAATCTCGACGAGATCCTGTCGATTCCCTTATTTGTGAAACGGCCGGGGCAGCAGGTGGGCGGGGTTAATGACCAGGACGTCGAGTCTGTCGATATTCTTCCGACGATTGCCGATGTCCTGGGGCTGACCTTGGGACGCGCGACTGATGGCTGGTCCGTGTTTGATACCTCACATCCGCAGCGAAAGACGAAGCGGTTCGGACACATCAATGATTTGGTGTCGGTTGATCCTGCGATCATCCACAGGTC